>CALFYB010000219.1 GCA_937952995.1 uncultured Caulobacteraceae bacterium | reverse complement strand
GATCAATTATTTTCTCCTATGAGATCTATTTCACCGCTGCACTGGTGGCTGCTGCGACTTACGTCGGTGCCAATGCCGTTGGTCTGCCGCGCGAGCTGGCCCTATCGGCTGGCATCATCCTAGGCTTCACGCTTCGCGGCGGTGCCCTGCTTTTTAACTGGTCCTTGCCGCGCTATCGTCCCCGGGGCCCGCGGCAACCTTGATTTGCGCTATTCGCTGCGAAGCGCGGGCGCGGGACGTTTCGATAGCGCTTGAAATGCAGCGAGCAGTCCCCCGATTCCAGCCAGCAGGGAAGCTATTGCCAAGAGGGTGAAGACGCCGCCCCAGTCAACGCTCCACTGGGTCTCAAAGACGCGGACCACAACGGGCCAAGCGGCGGCGTAGCCTAGCGCTACCCCCGCAGCACCGGAGATCAGGCCGACCAGTCCATATTCCAGCAAATAGGCGCTAAGCACCTGAGCCCGGCTGGCACCCAGCACCTTGAGGATGGCGGCCTCTCGGGTTCGCTCGACGGCGCGAGCAGCGATGGCACTGGCAAGCACCAACAGCGCCGCGATCAAGGCGACCGCCGCAGCACCGCGCACGGCTAGGGCGACGCGGTCGAACAGCTCGGTGGCCGCCTCTAGCTGTTCGCGGACTGAGACAATATTCACCTCAGGAAAGGCGGCGCCCAGACTGCGGTAGATCCGACGTTCCTCGGCCAGACTGGCCTTGGCGATGGCGACATGGCGCGGATTGGCCCCTTCGAGGGCCCCCGGCGTCAGCACCAGAGGGAAGCTGGCACCGAAGCTACCAAAGTCCACGCGCCGGATCACGGCGACCTTGGCTACGATCTCGCGGCCAAGGATCGAAAGAGTGACCTCGTCGCCGATCTGGATATTGGCGGCGCGGGCAGGGTCCTGACTCATGGCCAGCAGAGGCGGACCGGCATAGTCCGCCGCCCACCATTTGCCTTTGACCACACCGGAATTGGGGGGTTCGGGGCCGAGGGCCGATAGGCTGATGTCGTTATCGTAGGCCCAGCGACCTTCCCGGCCCAGCTTGTCCTTGATCACAGGCTCACCACGCACGGCCGTGATGCGGCCGGTTAGGAAGGGTGCGGGCAGATAGGTGTTCTTGTCCGGTGTGCGGCCATAGCCACGGGCGACTTCTGCGTCAAACGCCGCGACCCGGTCGGCGGGTATCTGGGTAAAGACGAGGGCCGGTGCAGTCTGAGGCGCGATAATCGAGATCTGGCGCAACAGGCTAGACTGGATCAGGACGACGGCTGCCAACAGCGCGAAGCCAAGGCCGATGGCGGGTGCCGCCGTGCGCGCTGCCGAGCGCGGTCCGGCCAGATTGGCCAGAGCAATTCTCAAAGATCCGCGTGTGCCCCCCCGCATGCGCCCTGCTAGGATCGCGCCGCCCCATCCAGCGGCCCAAAGCACAACGAAGGCGACGGCGACCCCGACGATCATTAGGGTCGCTGCGAACGGTGTGGGCGCCGTCCATATGGCCAGACCGCCTAGGCCTGCCGCGGCGATCACAGCACCGATCATTTCGGGACCGAAGGTCAGTTTGCCAGTCATATCGCTGCGAAAAAGGCTGGCTGGCGGCGTCGTGCGGGCGCGGGCCAGAGGGGCAAGCGAAAAGGTCGCCGCCGATAGCGCGCCAAACGCGGCAGCCTTGAGCAGCGGCATGGGATAGATGGCAAAGAGCGCTGGGACCGGCAGGTCGCCTTGGATCGCGGCTCCGAGCACCAGCGGCGTTGCGGCACCGACGGCCAGCCCGATGCCGATGCCCACCAGCGACAGCAGGCCGATCTGGGTTAGGTAGATGTCGCGGATCAGCCCGCTCTCGGCCCCTAGCGCCTTTAGAGTAGCAATCGTCGGCTTGCGGCTGTCCACATAGGCGCTGACAGCACCAAAAACGCCAAGGCCCCCGGCGACCAGCGAGGCTAGGCCAATAAAGCCTAGAAAATACTCCAACTGGTCAATGATGCGGCTGACGCCCGGCGCGGCGTCGTTACGGTCGCGGATACGAACGCCGTCTTTGATGTCGCGCTGCACGTCGGCCTTGGCGCGGGTCAGATCGATGCCGGGATTGAGCGCGATCCGCGCCGTTTCCCCGAAGGGTAGCCCAGGTTCGAGCAGGCCGCCCTGTTCCAGCGCGCCGCGACCGGTCAGGACCCGGGGGCCCAGCTGGAATCCGCGCGACAGGCGGTCGGGTTCCTGTTCCAGAACCGCCGCAACACGCATGCGCACATTGCCGACCATGAACGGGTCACCAACCTTCAGTTTTAGGTGGTCCAGCAGTGCCTGTTCCACCGCTGCGCCCCAAACGCCGTCCCGCAACGCCAGAGCCGGTGCCAAGGGTGCTCCCCCCTTCAGCAAGACTTCGCCAGCCAGTGGGTAGGCCTTGTCGACACCCCGAAATTCTACAAGCCGTCGGTCGCCGGAGGGCACTTGGGCCATTGCAGGCGAGGCGACGGAGTAGGAGACGCGGCCGTGTTGACTCAGATTCTTACGCTCTAAAGGGGTCAGCTGCCGCTGGTTCACCGAGACCGCGATATCGCCGCCCAATATGTCTCGGGCCTCGCTGGCTAGACCTCGACGAAAGGCCTCTGCGGTTGAACTGGCCGCTGCGATAGCGGCGACGCCCAGCGCGAGGCAAGCCAAGAAAATGCGGAAGCCTTTAACCCCGCTTCGCAGCTCACGAGCGGCAAACCGCAACCATAATGGCGTCATGCGGGCTCAACCTGGCGGCCGTCGCGCAGGATCACGGCGCGTTGCGCCCGTGCCGCAAGCGCGGGGTCGTGGGTGACCAGCAGCAGCGCCGCGCCTGTCTGCTCGATCAGTTCGAACAGCATATCGGCGACCAATTTTGCGTTGGCGCTATCGAGGTTTCCGGTGGGCTCATCGGCAAAGAGCAGGGCAGGGCTGGGGGCCAGCGCGCGGGCAAGGGCAACGCGCTGTTGCTCGCCGCCGGACAGCTGATGCGGATAGTGGCGTGCCCGAGCGCTCAGGCCGACGCGGTCCAGCCAGAGCCGGGCCTGATCCATAGCGCCGGGCTTGCGGGCGATCTCCATCGGTGCTGCAACATTCTCTTCGGCCGTCATGTTGGGCAGCAGATGGAAGGACTGAAACACTAGGCTGACACGGCCGCGCCGCAGCTTGGCCCGTCCATCTTCATCCAGTTTGCTGAGATCTTGACCGAACAGTTCCACCCGTCCAGCGCTGGGTTGCTCCAGCCCGGCAGCGACGGCGATCAGTGATGACTTTCCTGATCCAGAGGCACCGACCAGCGCCACCTGCTCGCCCTTGTGCAGGGTCAGGCTTAGATTACGCAAAATTTCGACGGGACCGGCTGAAGACGGCAGCGTCAGGCCCACATTATCCAAAGCCAGTGGCGGTAAATCGTCCAAAGTGATCCCCGGCTGTTGAGTGACGCGATACTCACTTTATATAGTTCAATATGGCCGCGCCCAAACCCACTCGCAGAACCTTTTTAGCCTTGCCGTTTTTGGCGGCGGCTTGGCCATCGCTTGCGGCCCGTTCGGCGGTCATCACGATCCTAGGCGACTCCATTACGGCAGGTTACGGCCTGCCAGCCAAGGCAGCGCTTCCCAACCAGTTGCACGAGGCGCTCAGCCGGATGGGTATCCCCAATGTGGTGCGCGCAGCAGGCGTCAGCGGGGACACCACTGCCGGTGGGCTAGAGCGGGTAGAATTCAGCGTCCAGAAGGACACCGATCTGGCCATTGTGGCGCTGGGCGGCAACGACCTGTTGCAGGGGCTAGATCCCAAGCGGACGCGGTCCAATCTCGACGGTATCGTTAAGAGGTTGAAAGCGCGCAAAATCCCTGTCCTGCTGGCAGGCATCGTCGCGCCAAGCGAGGTCGGCGGCGGATATGCGCGGGATTTCAACGCGGTCTTTTTGAGCCTCGCCAAGGCCCACGGCGTGCCGCTTTACCCCAACCTGATCGAGGGTGTTGCCCGCAAGCGCGACCTGAACCAGCCCGATGGTATCCACCCTAACGCGCGCGGCGTGCAGGTCATCACGGCAAAGCTCGCACCCGTGGTGGCGAAGGCCCTAGTCGCGCGCCGCTAAGCTGTTGCAATTGGGTGGCCCGGGCCGCTGCCGAGGCCAGCCGCTCTGGATCTCTTAGATTAAAGACCCAGGGCCTGTGCTACCGCGTCATAGGTGATCTTCCCAGACCGCACATTCAGACCTGCTGCCAGTCCCGCATCCTCAGCCAGAGCCCGGTCCACGCCCTTGGTCGCCAGGGCGCGAATATAAGGGGCTGTCGCTGCTGTTAGGGCAAAGGTCGAGGTGAGGGGTGCGGCACCGGGCATATTGGCCACGCAATAGTGGATGATCCCATCAACGACAAAGGTTGGATGGGTGTGGGTGGTGGGGTGACTGGTCTCAAAACAGCCGCCCTGATCGATCGCGACATCGACCAAAACACTGCCGGGCTTCATGCGAGCAAGGTCCGCGCGCTTGACCAACTTCGGGGCCGCCGCGCCAGGCAGCAGGACACAGCCGATAACCAAATCGGCTTCAGCGACGGCTGCGGAAATTGACGCCGGTTCAGAAAAGCGGGATTTGATCTGGCCTCTAAACTGGGCGTCAATCTGGGCCAGACGGTCTAGGGAAATATCGAACAGCGTGACATCAGCATGATGGCCGATGGCCATCTGAGCCGCATTGATCCCAGAGACGCCGCCGCCCAAGATCACCACCTTGGCTGGAGCCACGCCCGGAACGCCGCCGAGCAGAAGGCCGCGCCCGCCGTTGGGCCGCAAGAGGGCAGCGGCCCCAACATCAACAGCCATGCGGCCTGCCACCTGGCTCATGGGGGCGAGCAGGGGCAAACGACCGGCCCGATCGGTCACAGTTTCATAGGCGATGGCGGTGCAACCTGATCGCATCAGTCCCTCAGCCTGCGCGCGGTCAGCCGCCAAGTGAAGGTAGGTGAAGAGCAGGTGGCGCGGCTCTAGCCGGGCAATCTCGACCGCCTGAGGTTCCTTGACCTTGACGATCATATCGGCTGCCGCAAAGACGGCGTCCGCATGAGGCAAAATCTTAGCCCCCGCCGCTTCGTAATCAGCATCGCAGAGACCCACACCGGCTCCCGCTTGGGTTTCGACGACAACATCTGCGCCATCCGAGACCAGTAGACTGACAATGCCGGGGGTCATCCCAACACGATATTCTTCGACCTTGATCTCTTTCGGAACACCGATCCGCATGGGAACCTCCTGTTGCCATCTACAGACATCACGGTAGTTGAGATTGGGATGTGATTTTCGTCTATTTTCGTGGCCAAACCCTTATTGTTTGGCATAATCTTGCGTTAATGGGAAAATTTTAGCAGGAACCACCAAGCGATGGCTGCCATAGATCTCGATGCAACCGATCTGAGCCTCCTTTCCGCCCTCCAAGTCGATGGTCGAAGCACCAATGCGGAACTGGCTAGCCATGCTCATCTGTCAGAAAGCGCCTGCCTTCGCCGGGTGCGACTGCTCGAACAGAAGGGCGTCATTGAGCGCTATGGAGCCGTCATCAACCAGCGGGCTGTCGGCCTGCCCTTGACTGTCTTTGTCACCATCAGTCTAACCGGACAGTCAGAGGCGGCTCTCGTCGCCTTCGAACAGGAGATCGCAACCGTACCCGAGGTTATGGAGTGCTATCTGATGACCGGATCTTCTGATTTCTTGGTACGGGTCGTGGCAAAGGACGTCGATGACTTGGCGCGGATCCATTCCACGCGGCTGACGCGGCTTAGCGGTGTGTCGCACGTCAATTCAAGTATTGCCCTTCAAACCATCGTTAAACGCACGAGCCTGCCGCTGGCAAGCGCACGCCGTTCATCATCCTACGCGCACCGTATGGGCGAACCGCCATCGGTCCCGCGCTAGTTGGGTACTTCAGGTCGGAATATCGCCTTGCTCCGGTCAACCTTGGCCGCCATAGCTGCAAATATCGCGGTCAATTGTGTCTGTGCCGTTTGAAAGGATAAGCCGATGCGTCTGCTGCTGCTGATTGCATTCGTGTTCATGTCCTCATCACCGCTGATGGCCGCCGAACCAAGTTCTGCTGCCCAGCATTTGGGCGGTGACTGGACCGTCGATCTCAGCGTCAAGCCGGACCAGCCCTATACCCAGCAAATGCAGTTGACACTGAACCCGGACGGCACCGTTTCGGGAGTATTTTATAAAAGCAAGATCGAAGCCGGTCGCTGGAAGACTGATCGTGGTCGTACTTGCGTTAGCTTCCGCACCACAGACGGTGTCGGCCCCTATCACACCGCAGCCTGCCTCTTGGGCGATAGAGTTCAGGGACAGACTTGGGCTGAGCAGCGCAATTTTCTATTTAACTGGAACGCGGTTCGCGGCACGCCCGCGCCATAGGTCATTCCAGTCTTGCGTCCGGAATAAAACTGACTACACTCATATCTGATCAACATCACATCCCGCGACAGACGGGAGGCGGAGGACGGAATGACGGCGCGTACGGGTCAGCAATATCTCGAAGGTTTGAAGGACGACCGCACAGTTTGGCTCGGTAACGAGCAGGTCAATGTCCTTGGGCACAAGGCCTTTGCCGGGTCAGTTTCGGGCATGGCAGGCTATTTTGATTGGCAGCACACTCACGCTGAGGATTGCCTGGTTGAAGACCCTGAGACCGGCACCCCCATGAGCGCCAGTCTAATCATTCCCAAATCCTTGGACGATCTGAAGCGCCGCAATCGCGCCTTTGACCGGTTCGCGCGCTATTCCAACGGCATGCTCGGCCGAACGCCGGACTATGTGAATGTCACCTTGGCGGGCTTTATGGCGCGCAGTGATATCTTTACCGCCAAGGGCGACACAACCTTTTCAGATCGCCTTAGCCGGTTCTATCGCGAGGTGGTCGAGAAGGACCTGTCGCTGACCCACACCATCATACATCCCGTCGTCGATAAGGGTTTGGCCGACACCGAAGGGGTCAATGGCGAGCTTGCGCTGAAGGTGGTGCGCCGGACTAAGGACAGCATCATTGTTCGCGGGGCAAAGATTTTGGCGACCTTGGGCCCGTTCGCGGATGAGCTGTTCGTCTATCCCGGTCAGCCCCAGCCCCCGCATGTCGATCCTGCGACGCTGTTGGCCTTTTCTATTCCGATGGGGACCAAGGGCCTGATCACCCTTTGCCGTGACCACTACGGTGTCGCCGCCAGCGTCGGTGATAAACCCTTCTCAAGCCGGTTTGATGAGCAAGATGCCTTCATGATTTTCGACGATGTCGAGATCCCCTTGGAGCGTGTGTTCATCGACGGCGATATCGACGTCTATAATGGTCTTATGCGCCACGGATGGGCCGCCAATATCATGCAGCAGACCTGCATCCGCGCCGCAGTGAAGCTCGAATTCGCCTACGAGCTCTGCGCCCGCATGGCCCAGGCGACCAATTCGGACAAGCGGCCTGATACGGCCGCCCTGCTGGGTGAGCTGTGGGGCTATGGCTGCCTGACGCGCTCGGCCATTAAGGCTGCGGAAGCCGATGGCTATGACTATGGCAATGGGGCATTCTTTGCTGATGATCGGCCCCTAAGGGCACTGCGGGCGCAGATGCCGGGCTGGATGGTCCGGGCCAATGAGATCATCAAGATCATTGGCTCGCACAATCTGTTGGCCACAGCCTCGATTGAAGCTTTTGATAATCCGCAGATGGGCCCTCTAATCGAACGCTATATGCCCGGAGCCAAGGGCATGAGCGCGCGCGAGCGGGCCAAGCTGTTTCGTACAGCCTGGGATTTTGCCGGGTCTGCGCTGGGTGGACGGGTCGAACTCTATGAACGCTTCTATCTGGCCAGTGCGCCGCGCAACTTCGCGCTGGACCATATGTTCGCCCAGATGGAGCGGCCTTGGACCCAGTTCTCAGAACTGATGACGGCCATCGGCGTCGACTGACGCCGGACCGTTCGAACGGTCAAAGCAAAAGGGGCGCAGCGTCAAGGCCGCGCCCCTTTTCATTTGTGAAGGGGGAGGGTGCCCTATTCGGGCCGATAGCTGACCGGCAGATGGGTGATGGCGTTGAACCAGATCGAGCTTAGCCACACCGGCTCACCACTTACGCTCAAGTCTGGAAGCCGAGTGATGATTTCCTTGAGCAGGGCGTGAAGTTGCATGCGGGCGACCCGTGCACCGATGCACACATGGGGGCCCGTGCCAAAGGCGATGTGCTTGCGGGCATTGGTGCGGGTGATGTCAAAGCGATGGGGGTCTTCGAAGACCGCCGGGTCGCGATTAGCCGCCGCATAGGACAGGTAGATCTTGTCCCCCTTCTTGACCGGTGTGGCGCCAATGGTCGTATCGACCGTGGCGGTGCGGCGAAAATTGGTCGTGGTCGAGGTGTAGCGCAGCACCTCTTCGATGGCATTCTCCAGATAGAGGTCCACGTCGCTCTTGAGGAGGTCGAACTGCTCGGGATGGGCATTCATCAGATAGATGAAGTGCGCCGCCGTGCTGCGGGTCGTCTCATGGCCAGCGATCGCAAAGACGATGAAGAACATGTTGATCGCCATCTGGCTCAGGCCAAGGCTTTGATCATGGACCAGCAGGCTCAAGAGCGAGCCATCTGGATTTTCCCGCTTCTGCTGCGAAATCTCTTCGGCCAATCCGAACAGTAGGAAGGTCGGGTCAACCTCATGTTCGCCGCGGGTCTCAACATCGGCCATGGCATTGCCAAGCTCGACGACCTTGTCACGCAGGTCCTCTGGAATGCCCATCAGTTCGCAGAAGGTGTAGACGGGCAGCTTTGAGGCTACGTCGAAGACAAATTCGCACTGGCCGCGCGAGGCAACACCATCCACGATCTCTTTGGCGAGGCGGTCGATCTGTGGCACCAGATTCTGCAAGGCCTTGGGTGAAAAGGCGGGCATCAGGAACTGTTTTACCGCCGTATGCTCCATGGGCCTCATACCCATGAAATTGGCCCTCTGGCGCTCTAGCTCCACATCATCCACATCCCAAATGACGAAGCCCTCATCATAGGAGCTAAAGGTCTCTTGATCCCGAGAGACATCAAACACGTCCTGATAACGGGTCAGGACCCAGAAGCCCTTGGTCATGCTGGAATTGGGGACGTTTGGCACATAGGCGGGGTTTGCCGGGTTCCAGTGCACAGGGTCGCTTTGACGCCACGCATCAAAAAGAGCGTGTGACGGACCCTTCTCGGCCGGGAAAATCGACGGGTCCAAAATATTGTCAGCGCGGATCGCTAGCGTCATGTCACGAAGTCCTAGGGGATTTTGAGGTGCCGATGGAGCGCTAAGGCCTGCCGCCATATGTCGTGGCAGCAGGCCTGGCTTGTCATTAGAACTGGCCGAGCGCGACCCTGCGGACCTGATCGCTGTCGGTCGGCTGATGCCCGACCTTATGCTGGGGCGCGGGGGCCTCTTGAACCGTACTCATGACCCGGCCGATACCCGTCACCTCAACCTCGACAACATCACCGAGTTGCATAGGCCGCGAATTGGCCGGGGTGCCGGTCAGGACCACATCGCCGGGCAGCAGGGTGATGTGACGGCAAAGGTCGGCCATGATGTAGGGGATATCGAAGGTCATTTCCGACACGGGGCCGTCTTGTACGACCTTGCCATTGATGTAGGTCCGCACTTGAGACTGGCGGATATCGACACCGCGTACAATGCCCGGACCAATAGGACAGAACCCATCCTGACCCTTGACCCGAAGCATCGAGCCCGCATCCGTATCCCGGAAATCTTGTGCTCCAACATCGTTGGCAGCCGCAAAGCCTGCCAGATGGTCCCACACATCGGCCGGCGCCACATTGCGCATGGGCTTGCCGACAATGGCCGCGATCTCGCCCTCATAGTTGAGATATTGACAGTCGGCGGGCCGGGTCACCTTGCCCCGATGGGAATTCAGGGTCGTTAGCGGCTTTTGGAAATAGGTCGGGGTGGTCAGGGGCGGGGCCTTGAACTCCACCCGGCGCGATTCATAGTTCAGGTGGATACAGATGATCTTGGTCGGATCACAGGGCGGCAGATAGACCGCACTGGCCTCAGCGATCCGACGACCATCGCCGAGGCGCAGTTCGTCACCTTCTGGCCGCACCCAATGGGGGGTGCCTTCGAGCAAAATCCGACGCCATTCTTCGCGGGGTCCATCAAGCACGGACATGGGCTAAACCTTCCTATGGTGGGTCTATTGTTGAGGTTAGAGGCCGGATTAGGCCGGAACCATGAAGCCCTTCATCGTGCCGGGAACCGGGGCGTGACCGAAGGAATCGCGCTGATAATATTCAGACTGATGAACCGCAGAGCGTGCGCCCCAGCCGATCTCGCACATGAAACCTGAAGGGTTCTTCATGTAGAACGAATACATCTGGTCATTGGCGTGGCTGCCGGGCTCGATAATGACCGGTAGTCCCGCGGCCCTGACGAGTTCATAGGCGAGGCCAACATCGGCCATGGTTTCGACTTCGAACAGTATGTGATTGGCCCGCTTTTCCGCTGGACCGCTGAAAGCCAGGCTATGTTGGCGCTCATTGCAGTGCATGAACATCAAAGGTACGGGACCCGGAGCGCCCGGAACGACCAGCTTGTACTCAATGCCGCCGCGCATACCGAGCAGGCGATAGAACTGATAGTTGGCGTCGAAATCCGCACGAGAGG
Organism: uncultured Caulobacteraceae bacterium; assembly: GCA_937952995.1. Taxonomy (GTDB): domain Bacteria; phylum Pseudomonadota; class Alphaproteobacteria; order Caulobacterales; family Caulobacteraceae; genus CAISGS01. The sequence goes on along the minus strand of CALFYB010000219.1, from coordinate 5,480 downwards.
ATTGCATGACGTGACCTAGGCCAAGGTCACCGGTTCTGAAGCGCCCATGCATCCGGCGACCCGGATGGAACGGCTTATCGAACTGAACCAGTGGCCCGTGGAAAATTTCCAAGGCGTAGCCGTTGGGGTCTTTCAGGCTCATCACTTCGAGCACCGAGCGCGCCTCGGCCTCTTCTCCGGACAGCACCGAGACCTCAATGCCTGCGGCCTGCAATTTGGCGAGCATCTCGCGAAACTCATCGGCACCAGCGACCCGCAGTCCCGTCACGGTGATGTCGTCCGCGCCATCCTCGACGAGGCTGATGCGATGGTGCCAATAGTCCATGCGCAGGTCACATCGGTCGGCTTGACCGGTCTCGACGACCTCTAGGCCGATAATATGGGCGGCAAAGTGCTTCCACGCCGCCAGATCGCTGACCCCGATGGTCAGGTAGCCAAGTTCTGTTACCGCAGCCATATCACGCCACCTTGTCAGAGAAAGATCCCTTGCGGACCGAGATGTTCTTGATGTCGCTATAGAAGTCGAAGCTCCACGAGCCGCCCTCACGCCCGATGCCGGAATTGCGGCTGCCGCCAAACGGAACGGCAAGGTCGCGCACGAAGAAGCAGTTGACCCATAGGGTGCCTGCGACAACCTGCGAGGCGATGCGCATGGCGCGGGCCTCGTTCTGGCTAAACAGAACCCCGGCCAGACCATATTTGGTGCCGTTGGCCACCGCGATGACCTCGTCATCGGACTCAAAGGTCTGCCAGGTCAGGACCGGACCAAAGACCTCCTGCTGGGCAATCTCCCAAGCCGGATCCACATGGGCAAAGAGGGTGGGCTGGAAGTAGAGGTCGCCGAAATTGGCCGGTGAGCCGCCCCACAACGCTTCAGCACCATCGGCCTTGGCCCGGGCGACAAATCCAGCCACCCGATCAAAGTGCTCTTTGGTGATCAAGGGGCCGACGCGGGTGCTGGCATCACGCGGATCGCCGACAACCATATGGCTCGCCGCATCGCGGACCTTAGCCAAGAACACCGCTTCGATGGACTTTTCGACAAGCACACGGGTGCCTGCCAAGCAGACCTGACCTGCGTTCATATATTGACCTGCTACGGTTTGGGCGGCGGCGTCCAGATCGGCATCGGCGCAGACAATGAACGGTGACTTACCGCCCAGTTCCGAGCTCATCGGGGTGATCGAGCGCGCGGCAGCCTGACCAATCAACTGGGCCGTGCCCGTCGAGCCTGTAAAGCTGATACGATTGAGATCGCCATGATTGACCAGCGCGTCACCGGCCAACTCGCCAATGCCCTGAACGACATTGAGCACGCCTGCGGGGATCCCGGCCTCGTGGGCGATATCGGCCATGAGTGAGCAGGTCATCGGGGCCCATTCGGGCGGCTTGACGACTAGCGTATTGCCCGCCGCCAGCGCCGGACCCACCTTCCACGTGGTCAGCATGAGCGGTGCGTTCCATGGGGTGATCAGGGCGGCAACACCCGACGGGTCGTAACGAATGTGGTTGGTGACCTCGGGCGAGTCGATGACGTGACCTTGCAGCGTTAGAGCCCAATCGGCGAAAAACTCGATATTCTGCGCCGCACGGGGCACCACCCGGTGGAGGTTTCCAGCCAGTAGCGATCCATTATCCATGGTCTCGACCGCCGCGAGGTCTTTGGCCCTTGCGCGGATGCCATCGGCAAAACGCTTGAGATAGGGAAGTCTGCCCTCTGGACCAAGCGCGGCCCAAGCGGGGAAGGCGCGGCGCGCTGCGTCAACAGCCTGGTCAACCTCCGGCTTGCCGCCCGAGGCGACATTGGCCAGGTGAGAGCCATCGACGGGAGAGTGGTTTTCGAACCGCTCGGTGGAGGAAACGCGGCGACCATCAATCCAATGATCCGTGGAAATCTCGACACCGGCGACGGTGGCTGTTGTGTTCGCCATATTTAGACCTTCCCTAGGCGCGTGGCTCTGTGGTCACGACAGACTGCCAGAATGAAAAGAACACTGACGCCCTTCATTTCTGACTGTAGTCAGTTTATAGCGGCGTTTGGCGGCGTCAAGCGCGCACTGGTCGCGAGCGTGAAATAGTCGGTGCCGTCCATTGACTTTGGTCCGCCAAACCCGAAAGGGTTGCTCTGTAAGTCATCATTTTCGTGGGTTCAGACGTGGCAAATCGACAAGAGGCTCGGGGTGCAATGGAGGCGACCAAATCGGTCGCGGACCAGAACGCACCAGCTGTCGGGCGGCGCGAACGCAACAAGCAAGAGAAGCTCGCGCGGATCGTCAGCGCAGCGCGCGAGCTCTTTCGTGACCGAGGCTTTGCCGAGACCACTACTCAACAGATTGCAGAGGCGGCCGATATTGGAACGGGCACGCTGTTCCTCTATGCCCGCTCCAAAGAGGACCTACTGGTCCTGGTGTTTCGCGACGAAATGGTCGAGACGGCCCGCACGGCCTTCGCCGCCCTTCGGGGGGATGAGCCTTTGCTCGACCAACTGATGCAGGTCTTCACCTCGATGATGGACTATCATCAGCGTGACACCGACCTGGCCCGCATCCTGCTCAAAGAGATCATGTTTCCAAACGCGATCGGGCGTCAGGCGGATATTTCCGAATTGCTGGATATCATTTTTGGCGGCTTGGCCGACCTGATAGCACGGGCACGCAAGGACGGCCGTTATGCCCAAGGGGCGAACCCGGTGCACGTCGCTGAAAACCTGTTTGCGAACTATTATTTCTCGCTTCTGACTTGGCTCGGTGGACGGGTCACGCGCGAGCAGACCGCGCACCGGCTGCGCCAGCATCTGGCCATCACCATCGGCGAAGTGGCCTAGCGTCGACATATATTGACTGCGGTCATTTATGATGACACTCATTTCATAAGTGCTGGTGAACCGTGGCACAGTGAATATGAGAGAGGAACCGTCTTGACCCTCAAGGCTCGATGGGCTGCTGGAGAAGCAACCCTTGGCGCATGGTGTATGATCCCCAGCGCCCTTACGGCTGAGGCCCTTGGTCGGGCAGGCTTTGATTGGGTCCTCATCGACATGCAGCATGGCTGCATGGACTATGAGACGGCCCTGTCCATGATCCGCGCTATCGACCTTAGCGGGGCTGCTCCGATCGTGCGCGTGCCATGGAATGATCCGGGTATTATCGGCCGTGTTCTTGATGCCGGGGCTCTGGGCGTGGTCATTCCCATGATCCAGTCGGCTGAAGAGGCCCGCCGCGCCGTCGATGCCTGCCTCTATCCTCCCGCCGGTAGCCGCAGCTTTGGCCCCATCCGCGTGGGTCTGCGAGACGGTCCGGGCTATTTCGCCACCGCCAATTCCCGCATCGCCGTCATTCCCATGATCGAGACGGCGCAGGCCTTGGACGAGGTCGATGCCATTGCCTCGACGCCCGGTGTTGACGCGATCTTTGTCGGCCCCTTCGATCTGTCCATCGCCCTTGGCCTTCCGCCTGGCGACAATGACGGCAAGCCCGCCTTTGACGAAGCCATCAGCAAGATTGCCGCCGCAGCCAAGCGGGCAGGGATCGCAACCGCTGTCCTGTCCAACGCCAAGGTCGCCCCCTTGAGGCTGAAACAGGGCTTCCAGATGGTCTCCGTCGTGACCGACATTAATGCCCTAACCACAACCGCCCGCGCCGACCTCGAAACGGTCCGCAGCGTTGGACCTGAGGTCTGAACCCATGCTTGATCAAGCCACCCGCACCAAGATTGTCTCGGACCTGTTCGAGACCTACCAGACCCGCAAGGGCCTGCCCCTATTGTCCAAAGCCTATCCCGGCATCGAGGTCGAAGATGCCTACCGCATCCAAGAAGCCTTTGTCGCCCAGCGGGTTGCCAAGGGCGCGCGGATCAAGGGTTATAAGGTCGGACTGACCTCCAAGGCCATGCAGGCCATGTCGGGTGCCACTGAACCCGACTTCAGTTCCATGACCGATGACCTCTTTATTCCTGAGGGCACGCCAATTCCCATGAGCCGTTTCTTCGATCCCATGATCGAGATCGAGATCGCTTTTGTGATGAAGGAGGCCCTGTCCGGCCCCGGCATCCTGCCGATGGATGTTGTTCGTGCGACGGACTTTGTGGTGCCCGCCATCGAGATTGTCGATTTTCGCGTCTCGCGCGCTCCGGGCATGAACATCATCGACACCGTCGCCGACCTCGCCGCTTGCGGAGCCGCCGTGTTGGGGGCTAACCCGCGCAGACTGGACACCATCGATATCCGCCGTGTGAAGGGCGAAATCGTACGCAACGGCGTGGTCGAACAGGCGGGAGAGGCCTCGGCAGTTCTCGGCAATCCAGTGACCGCTGTGGCATGGCTCGCCAATAAGCTCGGCGAGTTTGGCGTGAGCTTCCAACCCGGCGACGTGATCCTCACCGGCTCGTTCGTCCGCGCCATTCCCGTCCAAGCCGGAGACGAGATCGTCTGCCGCTTCGACCAGGGTCTTGGCGACGTGGCGACCTCATTTGTCTAACCGTAGTTAGAGGGCAGGGCTAACCGATCCTACAGGCGTGACCTAGTGTTTGGCAGCATATGGCGCTCAACTAATTATAGATCAACACTGATGCGATCCCCTTTCGCAACGCCTTATTGCGTAAGCTCTTAAGGCCTGTCCTGATGGCTATTTTGAACCGAGGGCGGAGCAATTATTGCACTACCGCGTGAGCGGGTTACTGCTGATTTGGGAATTGGCAATTCCGTCGCTCAACCACCCCCGGGCTTCCTTGTTCTAGCGATCGATAAACCCAGCGCGTACTAGGTCTGCAGCAGCCGAGGAGCGGCCCGCCCAGATCGTGTAGCGCCCGGCCGGCATCACCCACTGGTGCGCCTTCTCATCCCACACACTAAGCGGGTGATTGGTTGCCTTGGGGTCGAGCGAGATCGCCACTTCTCCTGCCGCGCCCGGCTGCAGCTCGATCTTCTGGAAGGCGACCAGACGCTTGGGCGGTTGGACTGCGCCGACCGCATTGGCACTGGCGGGCAGCGAGACATAGACCTGGACCACTTCTCCCCCGGCTCGCTTGCCGCTGTTGCGCACCGGCATTTTGACCTGCCAGGTACCAACCACAGCGTTGAACGACAGGGTCGGCTGGCCGAGTGCGAAGGTGGTGTAAGACAAGCCGTGACCGAAGGGGAAGGCGATGCAGGGGTTGCGGCCGCTCTTTTCGGCGCAGGTGCCGCTGACATTGGCGTCATACCAGCGATAGCCGATGTTCAGCTGCTCGCTGTAGGCCACGGTCTGGGTCTTGCCGGTCTTCTCCTGGCCTTGCTTGCCGCTGGTCTCTTCGACCTGCAGGTGGTTGGCGCCGACGAACTGGCCGATGCCGCGCTGCGCGCCGATCATCGCCACTGTTCAAATGCCCGCCGCGCAGCGCGCGGCACTAGAGCGGCGCAGCGCGCTCGCCATCATGTCGGCCGCGCCGCCGAGGAACCCGCAGATCGGAAGAGCACACGTCTGAACTCCAGTCACACAGTGGTA
>CALFYB010000218.1 GCA_937952995.1 uncultured Caulobacteraceae bacterium | reverse complement strand
CACCCCTGATAATCCGGACAACGATATGCTGCCTGCCCGTCGCGTCGCGGCCTCGGTGCCCGTCCTTCTCCTGATGCAGCAGAATGGTAAGGTCGCCGATAAGTGGAGGGGTGAAGCCTTCTGGTGGCCCATGATCTTCCCGCCCGCTAATGATCGAGCCTATATCTACGCCGGAGGAGCGAAGAGGACGCGTCGCAAGAAATAACCTTTCCACATGGCAAACCCGTTCATGCGTCGATTCCAGCCCTCGTGCGCCAGGGTGTTGTCCTGGCTGAACAGTGAACGTCATGGCGGCGCAGAAGGAGACTACTGTGCGATCGAACAAATATCCGTGCCACTGGTTGCTGGCTTATCCTGTAGCACCCTTTGACCATGCCTGAGTCTCACGATCTTACGGAAGCCGGCTTCGAATTGCTGGCAGACCGTAATTATCAGGATGCATGCGTCGTCTTGGCCAGATGCGTCAAGATCGTGCTCGCTAGGAATCCTGACGTAGACAAACGCCGGCCGGATAGATTTGGCTGTACCGAAATTGCTTTTGCAATGAACAACCTGGCCGTGGCCCTGGCTAGGGCCGGAAGGTTGACTCAAGCCGTTGCCATGATCGAAGAGGCTAACGAATACCTAAACCATGATGAAGACTTCTCCGATGAGGCGAAGTCATGTTGGGAAAACCGGTCCAGGATGACGTATTGCCTCAAGGCCGCGGAAAAGCCCGGACCTCTTTTCGAGATCTGTAACTCCGTGTACGCATGGGAAACATGTGAGCCCGATGAAGGGACTGAATACATCGCCTCTTTGTCACATAACGCTGAAACCAACCGGTTGATTGTCGAACTGGCAGACGGGCAGGAGTACCAATATGCCAAGGTCAGCTACCGGGATTTCGAGGAATTCGCATACTCCGACGATCCTCGGCACCATCATTTGCACGAGGTCATCGGGAAGTTTCCAAGAGTGCCGGCTTAGCAGGGGGCAGGACGAGAGTGTGCATAGGATTCTTATGGATTCTCTAGGGTTAGGGGGCTAGTTAAAGGCATGCTTCCCGCCCCTGAAGAACCTGTCCAAGAAGCCCCCTCCGGTACCCCCAGCGGGGCCTCGCCGTATCTCTTCGGCGCCATCCTGGCCGTCAACGTCGCCGCCCTCGGGTATCTGACCTGGGAGCTGCGTAACTACATCGAGGCCAAGAATTCGGCCACGGTAGCCCTCAGCCTGAAGGCCGACCACGACCGTGCCATCGAAATGCTTTCGGCCGAAGAGGCGAAGCTTCGCCTGAAGGTCGAGGATCTGTCGGCGTCTTCTTCCAAGATGAGCTCCGAGAAAGAGCGCATCGAGCGAGAGCTCACCCCTAAGAAACGTGAATTGGAGGATGCGAAGGCGGAGCTCGATTCCGCCAAGAAGCAGCTGGCGCAGCTCAAACAGGAACGAAGCAAGATGGAGGCCGAATTCGCGGCTGTGCGCGCTGAGTCCGACAACCTTGCTGTAGGCAACAAGGCGATGAACGCCGAGAAACAGAAGCTGACCGCGGAACTCGAGACCCTCCGCAAGGATCAGCCGACCCTCGCCGCCGCCGACGCTGCCGAGGGCCGAGAGGGCCCCTCCGCCGATCTTACGGCCGAGCCCAAAGCCTACCACTGCCGAAACCAGTGTACCGATCCAGCTATAGGACAAGCCGACCCATGGGCCGAAAGCGAGGACCGTCGCGGCGATCAAGACAAACTGCGGCACCCCCAGAAAGGCCATCAGGGCAAAGACCGCGACAGCGACCGGCAGGGCAAAGGGGCCATGGGGCGCAATATCTAGCCAATGCTCGACCGTGGTCTCACCATTGAAGCCCAAAAGCTGTGCGCCAAAGACAAAGACGATCCCCACGCCGCCAAACAATACGAACGACACGCCGACGCTGCGCCAAGCACGGGCGTCCATGTTCATCAGGAATCGGATCAGGGCGGTCATAAGAGCCTTATAGAGGGACAATAGCCGCAAGACACCTTTACCCTGCAGCGAAACAAAAGCACCCCCACCCCGGCTTCGCCGGTACTTCCCCCAGAGGGGGAAGATTTGGGGTCTTAGATCTTCCCCCTCTGGGGGAAGTGGCGAGAAGCGCCGAAGGGAGCCTTGTTTTCTTCCTCCCGTTTTCCCCGCGAAGGCGGGGACCCAGACCCTTTTACGCAGGCGAGAAACGATCCGCAGGCTCCCAGCCTTGGTGGGAATCTGTTTGAGAGGTTCGGGCTTACCCCCTCACCCAACCCTCTCCCCCAAGGGGGCGAGGGCTTATCGGTTCAGAGCCCTCTCCCTGTGGGAGAGGGTTGGGTGAGGGCCTTTTTCACTCCAGCGATCCCCAACCCTTTGCCATCTGAACCACATGGGGCTAAACCAACCCGTCTTTTGAAATCGGAGTTGATCATGTCCTTGGAGTCGCAGGCCCTGCGCCGCGTGAAGCCGTCCGCCACTATCGCTGTGTCTGCAAAGGCCCGCGAATTGATCCGTCAGGGCCGGGATGTCATTTCCCTCGGTGCCGGCGAGCCGGACTTCGATACGCCGGACACTATCAAGGCCGCTGCGATCAAGGCGATCCAGGACGGCAAGACCAAATATACCGATGTTGACGGCATCCCCGAGCTCAAGGCCGCCATCTGCGCCAAGTTCGAGCGTGAGAATGGCCTCAGCTACAAGCCGTCTCAGGTCAATGTGTCGCCCGGCGGCAAGCCTGTGATCTACAATGCCCTGGTCGCGACCCTATCGCCCGGCGATGAAGTGATCGTGCCTGCGCCCTATTGGGTGTCCTATCCCGACATGGTGCTGCTCGCTGGCGGTGAACCTGTTTTCGTCGCCACCACGGCTCAGAACAATTTCAAGCTTCAGCCCGCTGACCTCGAAGCCGCCATCACACCGCGCACCAAGTGGCTCTTGCTCAATTCCCCATCCAACCCCTCGGGAGCGGCCTATACCCGCGCCGAGCTTCAGGCCATTGCCGATGTGCTATTGCGTCACCCCCATGTTTGGGTGCTGACCGACGATATGTACGAGCACCTGATCTTTGACGGCTTTGAATTCACCACCATAGCTCAGGTGGAGCCCAAGCTTTATGATCGCACCTTGACCATGAACGGGGTGTCGAAGGCCTATTCCATGACCGGTTGGCGCATAGGTTACGCCGCCGGCCCCGCCTACATCATTAAAGCCATGGAGATCTTGCAATCGCAATCCACCAGCAACGCCACATCCATATCACAAGTCGCCGCCCAAGCGGCTCTAGAAGGCCCACAATCGTGCATCACGCCCATGGTCACGGCATTCAAAGAACGTCACCAATATGTGGTGAACCGCTTTAATCAAATGCCAGGATTAAGCTGCCTAATGGCAGGCGGTGCTTTTTACGCCTTTCCGGATGTCAGGGCCCTTTGCGCCCAGCTGGGAATCAAATCGCATGGTTT
>CALFYB010000217.1 GCA_937952995.1 uncultured Caulobacteraceae bacterium | reverse complement strand
CTCCGGCTCACCGTTTAACGCCCGGTGCGGCGGAGGGCGGTTTCTAGTCGCCCCAACTTCACAAGTCAATCAACTTTCTGAACTCTTTTTCGTCACCCAAAACCCGGAAAAACCAAAGTCCTAAAAGACAAAATCAAACTCAGAGGCTCGCCGAGGCCAGCCTCCAGATCGTCAAATCAGCTCGTTTAGAAGTCGCGGAAACTAAACAACCAAGTCATATAAAGCAAGGGAAACTTTCGAAACCCAAACCAGAAAACCCGGCCACCGCCTCAGCGAGCGCGGCTTGTAGGATAGGGCCTCACTTATGGCAAGACAGTTTAATGACATGGTCACATTTGCCTGTGCACGAATCGATCGCCCAAGCATCTGGCCTCCCGCGAGCGCTTGCCAAGGCGGCGTCTTAGCCCCTATTGGATTGGTGTCGGGGAACCCACAGCCATGCTGTCACATAAAGCGCGCTATGCTCTGAGAGCTTTGATTGCCTTGGCCCAAGAGGATCCTGGCGTACAGCTGACATCGGGCGACATCTCCTCTAGGGCCGATGCGCCGCGCAAGTTCCTTGAAGCGATCCTTCTTCAACTCAGCCTAACGGGCCTCGTGGTCAGCAAACGTGGCAAGTTTGGTGGCTACCGCTTAGGCCGTGCCCCCAGCGACATTAGCTTTGCCGATGTCATCAGGATCGTTGACGGCCCACTCGCCCTCGCCCCCTGCGTCAGCCGCATGGCCTTTCGCAAATGCGATGACTGCCCAAGCCTCGAGTCCTGTCTCTTAAGGGAGGCCCTGATGAGAACCCGCGATGCCACGTCTGATGTGCTCGAGGGCTACAGTCTCGCCGATGCCATCGCCTCTGAAGCCGCCTCGCCGCTCTAGCCTGCGCTGATATAGGCCTTGAGGTGCTCGGCCTCGGCTTCGGTCTCGGCGATTTTGGACTTAACAAGGTCGCCGATCGACACGATCCCGACCAAACGCCCGCCCTTTACAACGGGCAGGTGGCGTATGCGCCGATCAGTCATCCGAGACAGAAGAGAATCGACAAGTTCTGTGGGCGATGCAAAGACCACGTCCTTGGACATACAAGAGGATATGGGATGGCTCATGCCCCCATGGCCGTGTTCGGCGACGACGCGAACAATATCGCGTTCTGAGATGATGCCGACGACCTGATCCTGTCCATCAAGCACCACCATGGCACCTACTTTACGCGAATGGAGCAGGGCCGCAGCCGCGCCAACCGTTTCATCAGGCCGCGCGGTAAAGACGAGATCACCCTTAGACTTCAAGATCTGACAGACGAGCATGGACGTTCCTCCGAGATTTATTGTCTTTCGAGAAACGTCCTCCAAACTTCACCCATGCGCAATGACGCTCACTCAATCGTGTTTTGGGTCTCAGCGCCCATGATCCTCGCCACTGGACCAATTAGAAACAGCCCAGCCCCATAGCCAAAGAGGTGCGCTTCCCAAGCAATCGGTATCCCTCCGGTTCCGGGGGCGAGACCGGTCAAGGCCATCAACAGATTGACGATGATCCATGCTGCGGCCATGCCAATCACAGTCCGGCTTCTGTAGAGAGAAAGACCAATCGGCCGATCGATCATGCGCGACGCTGCCCCCATCAATCCTGCGACGCCGCCCGACGCACCAATCAGGATGGCCTGACCGTCGCGATGAACAAGCCCGTAGCCGAGACTGCCTAAAACGCCGCACAGAAGGAAGAAGAGCAAGAAGGCCAAACCTCCAAAGGCGGTCGCCCTGCCC
>CALFYB010000216.1 GCA_937952995.1 uncultured Caulobacteraceae bacterium | reverse complement strand
CTGAACCCTCAACCATTTTTTCAACGATTTCAGCCGGTTTACCTGATTCGGCGGCCTTCTGGCGCGCTTCGACGGGGATTTGATCAACAGTCTGGCAGGCTACAATGCAGGCCCAGAAGCGGTTAGTCGACATGGTGGAGTTCCGCCTTATCGAGAGACGAAAGCCTACGTATCTGCGATAATGGACAGGCTTGCAGACCGGGCACTCAAGGGGGACGCGCGATGAAGAACCGATCCAATCAAATCCAGTTGGCATCTGGTATCATGGGACTGGTTTGGGCGTCGGCGAGCGCGGCTCAGGCGCAGGTCGCTGACCCTGCCGGATCGGGACCGATCCTTAATGCCCTAACCTGGATTCAAAACACCCTGATGGGAACGGTCGCGACAACGGCGGCTGTGATCGCCATTGCTGCGGTTGGCTTCATGATGTTGACCGGCCGGATCGACTGGCGCCGTGGGCTGACCGTTATATTGGGGGCTTTCATTATCTTTGGTGCAGCCGCCATCGTCGCGGGCATCCGCGCTGCAGCAACGGGCTCGCCCTCATGAGCCGACTGGCCTCTGATCCGGTTTTTGCTGCCCTCACCCGCCCTCAAATGATCGGCGGCGTGACCTATAGCTATGCAGTGTTCAACCTGATCGTGACGCTGGAAGCCTTCTTGATCACCAAGAGTTTTTGGACCCTGCTGGTCGCTCCAGTCATCCACGTCATCGGCTATGTTGGCTGCCTGAATGAACCTCGGTTCTTTGACCTGTGGATCACCCGCGTCCGTGAGTGCCCACGGGTTCGGAATTTCAATTTCTGGCGCATCAATTCGTACCAGCCTTGAGCCCGAAAATCACCTCTTTGGGCCTCGCAGGCCGTCTTGCCGCCAAGGAAGCGCGGGTTGGCCAGCGGCTGCCCTATGCGGGCCATGTCGATGAGCGCACCCTTCGCACCCGCGATGGCAACCTTGTTCAGATCTTGCACCTTCAGGGCCTGTCGTTCGAGACGCGGACGGACGACGAACTGAACTATCGCAAGATCCTACGAGAAACGCTTCTGCGCGGCATCGCCACGTCACGCCTCGCCATCTATCACCATGTGGTCCGCCGTGAGGTTGCCCCGCAACTGGTTGGTCAGCCTGAAACGCCCTTCGCCGTCGGGCTTGATGAGGCGTGGAAAGGCCAACTCGGCACGCGCAGACTGTTCGTCAACGATCTCTATTTGACCCTCGTCCACCGCCCCCTTCAAGGCGAAGCGGGTCTGATTGAAAAGCTATTTGGCCGTGGCCAAGGCGAAGCCAATTTGGCGGCAAACCTGCGCAACTTGAATGCCTTGAGAGAAACGGTTCAAGCCGCCCTCGCCCCCTATGGCCCTCGCCTTTTGACCACCATCACCACCAAGACCGGCACACGTTCTGAACCGGCGGAGGTCCTGGCAAATATTGTCAACGCCGCCCAGACCAAGGTTCTCGCCCCCAGCGGCGATCTGGGTGAAGCCATTGCCACCCGCCGACTGAATTTCGGTGCCGATGCAATGGAGTTTGCGGCCTCAGGCGCAAAGCCCTCGACCTTTGGGGCCATTGTCTCGATCAAGGACTATCCGGCCAAGACGATCCCGGGCCTGCTCGATCCGGTTTTGCGCCTGCCCTACGAAATGGTGCTCAGCGAAAGCTTTGTCTTCCTAGACCGCCCGGTCGCCTTGGGCCGCATGAACCTCGCGCTTCGGCGACTGCGGGCGGCTGACGATGACGCCTTTAGCCTGCGCAACGATCTGATTG
>CALFYB010000215.1 GCA_937952995.1 uncultured Caulobacteraceae bacterium | reverse complement strand
TGGTCTTTGAAGAAATGGCTGCAGTTGATCCCCCAACAACGGCCTTCCTCACGATCCATAACATGGCAACGTGGATGGTAGGCCAATGGGCCACTGCGCCGGTACGCGAACAGTGGGGCAAGCCTCTCGCTTCGGGCGAAAAACTTGCCTCATACTGCCTGACCGAGCCAGGCTCAGGTTCAGATGCTGCCTCGTTGACGAGCCAGGCCGTGCTAGAGGGTCACCACTATGTCTTGAACGGGGCCAAGGCCTTTATCTCTGGTGGTGGCGATACCGATGTGCTCATCGTGATGGCACGTACTGGTGGTGGCGGCCCTTCGGGTGTCTCTGCCTTTGTGGTCCCTGCAACGCTAGAAGGCATTAGCTTTGGCCGCAAAGAAAACAAGATGGGTTGGAACAGTCAAAGCACGCGCGCGATCAAGTTCGAGAATGTTCGCGTGCCTGTTGAAAATTTATTAGGAAAAGAGGGCGAGGGTTTTAAGATTGCCATGCGCGGCCTGGATGGCGGCAGAATCAATATCGCGACCTGTTCGGTCGGTGCAGCACAAGGGGCGCTTGAGGCGGCGCATAGCTACATGCTTGAGCGCAAACAGTTTAAGCAACCGCTCGCGGGCTTTCAGGCATTGCAATTCAAGTATGCAGATATGGCTACACATATTGTTGCCGCGCGCCAGATGGTGCGCTTGGCAGCCTGCAAACTTGACGCCGGGTCTGCCGATGCGTCAACCTATTGCGCGATGGCCAAGCGTTTTGCCACCGACACCGGTTTTGCGGTCGCAAACCAGGCCCTGCAGCTGCATGGCGGCTATGGCTATCTGCGCGACTATCCGCTGGAGCGGATCGTGCGGGACCTGCGCGTCCATCAGATCCTGGAAGGGGCCAACGAGGTGATGCGCGTCATCATCTCGCGTGAGCTGTTCCGCGGATGACCACTACGCCCCCTCCCGAAGTGCTGGCACGCGTTGAACAGGGCGTCCTGCGCCTGACCCTCAACCGGCCTGAAGCCCTTCACGCCCTCACCACCGGCATGTGCCAGATCATGGTGGATGCCCTGCTCCGGGGCCGCACCGATCCAGCCGTGACCTGGGTGATGATCGATCATACCGGCCCGCGCGGCTTTTGCGCAGGCGGCGACATCCGCATGCTGGCCGAGAGCGGGGCGGGCGATGGACAGGAGGCGCGGGCCTTTTTCCATCTGGAATACCGGCTTAACCACCTTTTGATGACCTATCCCAAGCCGGTCGTCGCCCTGATGGACGGGGTGGTGATGGGCGGCGGCGTCGGCATTGCCCTGCCCGCCCGTTATCGCGTGGCCACAGAGCGCACCACCTTTGCCATGCCCGAGACCGGCATTGGCCTCTTTCCCGATGTCGGCGGCGGCTGGCACCTGCCGCGCCTCGCCGGACAGACCGGCTATTGGCTGGCCCTGACCGGGGCAAGGATCAAGGCGGCGGACTGCATGGCTCTGGGCTTAGCGACCCACTATGTTGAAAGCGCTAAGCTTGAGGCCCTGAAGGCGGACCTGATCAACGCCAGCAGCCCTGACCGGATTGCCTCTTGCCTTGCAGCCCATGCCAGCGACCCCGGCCCCTCGCCGCTGGAGCCTTACCGCACCGTCCTCGATGACTGCTTTAGCGCCCCGAGCGTAGAGGCCGTGATGGACAGGCTGGAACGGGACGCCAGCGACTGGGCCAAGGCGCAACATGCGGCCTTGCAGACCAAATCGCCCCAGACCCTGAAGGTCGCCTTGCGCCAACTCCAGACCGGCGCGGCCCTGGCCGATTTTGCCAGCAACATGGTCATGGAATATCGCATTGGCGCGCGCGTCGTGCAGCGGCACGACTTCCTCGAAGGGGTCCGAGCCGTGATCATCGACAAGGACAATGACCCCAAATGGTCCCCGGCCACGCTCGAAGCCGTCGATGAGGTTCTGCTGGACGCCATCTTCGCGCCTCTACCTGCCGATCAGGAATGGACACCCCTAACCATCAGGAACCAGCGGCCTTCTTCGAGTGCTCAAGCGTCGATTGACGCCAAGAAAAATCAGACCCTTAATTCAATTCACCGTAGCACCTTCCCCGACTAACCGCCGAAGGCCGAGTGATGAACCCACCCCCTCAAGCCCCCGCTGGAACTGCCAAGGCGCGCCCGCACGCCCTCACCTTCCTCGTCGTGGTTGTCATGCTCGACATGATGTCCCTAGGC
>CALFYB010000214.1 GCA_937952995.1 uncultured Caulobacteraceae bacterium | reverse complement strand
ATCAATACCATAGGCCTTTGCCAACAGGTCTGGCGTCAGGACCTCGGCGGGCGGGCCAGAGGCGAGGCACTCGCCGTCCTTGATCACCACCACCCGCGTGCAGAACTGAACGGCCAAGGTCACATCGTGAACCACGGTCAGGATGCCGCATCCCTTTGCCGCCTGCTGGGCCAACACCTGCATGATCGTCCATTGGTGCAGCGGATCGAGCGCGGCTGTCGGCTCATCGGCAATCAGAGCCGGTGCCTTGGCGGCGAGGGCTCTGGCGACATGGACCCGAGCCGCCTCTCCGCCGGATAGGGTGGTGATGTCGCGCCCAAGCAGAGCCTGTAGATCACAGGCCTCGACCGCCTCATCAACGGCGGCTTGATCGATGGGGCTGAGCCGTCCGGTCTGACCCCCATAGGCGAACCGGCCAAGGGCGATGGCCTCATGCACAGCGATCGGCCAAGCGACGGGGCGGCTTTGCGGCAGATAGGCAACGCGGCGTGCGCGGGCTGTGGCGCTTAAGCTTGCCACCGGATCGCCGCTGATCAGTGCGCTACCGCTGGACAGGGGCACGAGACCCAGCAGGCTGCGCGCCGCCGTGGTTTTGCCCGAGCCATTGGGCCCGAGCAGCCCGACCAATTCACCGGCATAGAGATCGAGGCTGAGACCCCTGAGGATCTCCTTTTGGCCCCTCCGGACCACGGCCTTTTGCAGGGACAAAAGCGGCGCGCTCATTGGGCCTTGCCCTCCGCACTGCGCCGCGCTGCGATCCATAGGAACAGGGGCGCGCCGAACAGAGCGGCGACGACGCCGAGTTTGAGCTCATTGTCACTGGGCACCAACCGCGCCCCGACATCGGCGAGCACCAGCAGGACCCCGCCCGCGAGCGCTGAAGGCACCAGCGCGCGGCCCGGATCAGACCCGACCAGCGGGCGTACCAGATGGGGCGTGACAATGCCGACAAAGCCGATGGCTCCGGCCAGCGCCACCGAGCCTCCCGTTGCCAGACCACAGCCCACTGCCACTAAGACTCGCGTGCGGGTCAGATCAAGTCCCAGCCCGTGGGCGGCTTCCTCGCCAAGGGTCAGGGCCGAAAGGCCGCGCCGTGTCGCTAGCAGGATCAGGGCTCCGACGGCGATGATCGGGCCGGATAGGGCAATGTCGGACAGGCTGCGATTGGCCACCGACCCCATCAGCCAACTGACCATATCGTTCAGCGTAAAGGGATTGGGCGCGAGGTTCATCAGGAGCGACAGGAGCGCGCCTGCCAGACTGGACAGGCCGACCCCGATCAGGATCAACCCGACCATGTCGCGCACCCTTTGGGCGGCAAAGGCGATAAGGGCGGTGGCCGAGAGGGCTCCAACCACCGCGCCGATCTGCAGGGCTGGGGCAAAGCTGGCGCTAAAGCCATAATAGATGGCGATCACCGCCCCCAGCGAGGCTGTTACCGACACACCCAGCACGCCGGGTTCAGCCAAGGGATTGCGTAGCAGCCCCTGCATAGCCGCGCCCGACAGGCCAAGACTGGCCCCGACGATCCAGGCTGCAAGCGCGCGAGGCAGGCGGATCGACCATAGGATCGTCTGGCTGGTGGCATCACCGCCGCCAAACAGGGTCGCTAAAACCTTGCCGAGGGCCATCGGGGTCTCGCCCAAGCTACAGGCGACGACGACGGCCAACAGGCTGGCCAGACCGAGGGCGGGGATTAGCACGCGGCTATGATTGGTCGGGCCGTGGGTCATGGTGCCTTACCGCGCAAGGCATCGCCGCCCTTGGCCATGTCCAAGGTGGCATCGGCAATGAACCAGCCTGAGCAGGCGGTCACGGCGCCTGGCAGGGGAACGGTAGGGCGCGATTTGAGGCTCTGGCGCACCAGTGGATGGCGCGCTGAGGACCAAGGAAAGAGACTCAACTCACCTAAACCCATAAAGCCCGTCACCACCATTCTCGGAGCCTTGGCAGCGAGCTTTTCCAGCGGCAGTTCGCTCCAGCCCCGGTGACGCGGATCATAGGGCGCAAGGCCTGCGGTCGCCATCATCTGGCCAAGGCTGGTATCGGCTCCCGCCTGAACCCCGCCGGAGGTAACATAGAGGGCCTCAACGGGCCTGCCCGCGCGCTTAGCGCTGGCGAGCGTCGCATCAAATTGGCGCACGGCCGCCTCGCCGCGCTCAGGATGGCCAAGGCCCGTCGCCGCTAGGCGAAGATTGCTGCGGATGCCTTCATATTCATCGGCCCCGGCAAGTTGCAGGACGGGCGTACCGGAGGCTTGGAAAAACCGCGCGGCATCGGGTCCGCCGCCATAGGTCCGCACCACCAGATCGGGCTCAAGGGCCAAGACGGATTCGGCCCGCGAGCGAACTTGAGGCAAGCCCTTAGCGGCCTCGCGCATATAGGAATGGCTGGCCTGTGACTGGCTCGATAGGGCAAGGATCTGGCGGCGATCCGCGAATTTCAGAACGAACTGGTCGGCGCAATAGTCGAGGGAAACGACCCGCTTGGGCGCGGATGAGGTTGCTGGGCGTGGAGCATTAGACCCCGCGTCGACGGATGAAGCGGACAGGCCGAGCACGACCGCTGAAATGGCCCATAGGTGACGACCACCCGCCAATCTGCGCAGCGGCCAATCGGCCATGCACCCCGTCTCCTGTTCGCCCAAATAGCGGTCTGCTCTTCGGCTCTGTGCTATAGAAGGCTGCGCAGGCGGGGTAAAGCGCTGGCTCAGATCGTCGAGATCGTGACAGGTGCAGTTTATTTTCCGGACCCTGTGCATTAGGGTTGCGCGGTTCTGACCGGTTCTTGTCCGTTGTCGGTGCCATCTGTTCGAAGGGTTAAGGCCACGTCCGTCGCTGCCATCACCATCAATGACGTTGCCGACCGTGCAGGCGTCTCAATCAAGACCGTGTCACGCGTTCTGAACAACGAGGCCAATGTCCGACCTGAGACCCGTGAACGGGTGCAGGAGGCGGTGGCGGCGCTGGGCTATCGGCCCAACCTGTCAGCGCGCAGCCTCGCAGGCTCGCGCTCGTTTCTGATTGGCCTCTGTTTCGACAATCCCAACCCTGCCTATGTCAGCGAAGCCCAGATCGGGGCCATTACCCGCTGCCGGGTGTCGGGCTATCATCTGGTGGTCGAGCCGGTCGACAACCGCTCAGAAACCGCCGACTCGCAGCTTGAGGCTATGGTGTTCAATGTGCGGGTCGATGGGGTGATCATCACACCGCCCGTATCGGATCACCCCGCCATCTTGGCCATGCTTGAATCCAGCCGAACGCCCTATGTCCGCATCTCGCCCGAAAGGGATCGTGACCGGGGACCCAGCGTCTATATGGATGACTACAAGGCCGCCTATGACATGACCAACTATCTGCTCGGTCTGGGTCATCGCCGGATTGGCTTTGTGCGCGGTCACCCTGACCACGGCTCGTCCTATCGCCGGTTTGATGGATTTCAGGCTGCGATGGCCGATCACGGCTTGCCGGTGCAACCGGACCTTCTGGCGCAAGGTTATTTCACCTTTCAGTCCGGCGTGCAGGCGGGTGAGCAGCTTCTGCGCCATCCGGAGCGTCCGACTGCTATCTTTTCAGCCAGCGACGGCATGGCCTTGGGGGTGATGTCGACGGCGGCTCGGATGGGCCTGTCCATCCCGACGGACCTGTCCGTGGCCGGGTTTGACGATACGCCCACAGCCCGGGTGGTCTGGCCACCGCTGACGACGGTTCGGCAACCGATTAACGAGATGGCCGCTGCAGCGGCGGACATTCTTATCAGCGGCGAGGCCAAGCGGGCGATGGATGACAAGCTGCCGATCCGCCGAATGTTGGATTTCGAGCTGATCGTTCGCCAATCCTGCGCCCCACCGAAGGCCTAGCACCGGTTTTTCGCTCGGCCCGTGGCATTAGGCCCTCGGTCCTGAAAAACGCAGTTTTGTTCCAGCTATCGCCAAGTTTTTGACAGTTCCTGCCGCTGTTTTTCGGTTTTGAGGCAATGGGACTTTGGCTGCCCCAAGGTCCTGCGCCCATTCATGCCCCTTCCTATCATCAGGTGACCTTAGGGCAGACGCGTGATCGTGACTTTACAGAGCAATTGTAACACGCGCATTTTGGGTGTTGGAAAAGGGCGAGGCGGCAAATGAGCGGTCTGGTCTGTTCACTGACATGAGGAAATCACCATGGCGCAAGCCTATATCGTAGCGGCCGCGCGTACGGCCGGGGGCCGCAAGGGCGGACGTCTTTCTGGCTGGCACCCAGCCGATCTGGCCGGCAGTGTTCTGGATGCGCTGATCGCGCGCACGGGTGCTGATCCAGCACTGGTCGAAGATGTGATCATGGGCTGCGTCGGTCAGGCTGGTGAACAGGCGACCAACATCGCGCGCAACGCCGTGCTGGCCTCGAGCCTGCCTGAGAGCGTTCCGGCCACATCCGTTGACCGTCAGTGCGGTTCTTCGCAGCAGGCTCTGCACTTTGCCGCTCAGGCCGTGATGTCCGGCTCGATGGACATTGTCATCGCCGCTGGCGTTGAGAGCATGAGCCGCGTGCCGATGGGCATGCCGACCATCCTGCCCTTCAAGAACGGCCTTGGCATCTATAAGAGCCCGCGGATGGAAGAGCGCTATCCTGGCATCCAGTTCAGCCAGTTCGTCGGCGCTGAAATGGTCGCCGCCAAGTATGGCCTCGACAAGGACCAGATGGACAGCTTCGGCTATGCCAGCCACCAGAAGGCCATCGCCGCGACCAAGAGCGGCGCCTTCACCGACGAGATCGTGCCGATCCAGATCACCATGCCCGACGGCTCGACCGAAATGCATGTGATCGACGAAGGGATCCGCTTTGAAGCCAGCCTCGAAGGCATGCGCGGCGTGAAGCTGTTGCAAGAGGGCGGCACCTTGACGGCGGCAACCTCCAGCCAGATCTGCGACGGCGCTTCGGGCGTTATGGTCGTCAACGAGGCCGGTCTGAAGGCCTTGGGCGTTGAGCCTCTGGCCCGCATCCACCACATGACCGTCATTGGCGGTGATCCGGTGATCATGCTGGAAGCCCCGATCCCTGCCACGCACCGTGCCCTGAAGAAGGCCGGCATGAAGATCGACGACATCGACCTGTACGAAGTCAACGAAGCCTTCGCCTCGGTGCCAACCGCTTGGCTCAAGGATGTCGGCGCTGATCCGGCACGTCTGAACGTCAATGGCGGCGCGATTGCTCTGGGTCACCCCCTCGGCGGTTCGGGCACCAAGCTGATGACCACCCTGATCCACGCCCTGGGCGCGCACAAGAAGCGCTATGGTCTGCAGACCATGTGCGAAGGCGGCGGCTTGGCCAATGTGACGATCATCGAGCGCCTCTAAGGCTCTCGAAACCTTAAGGAAAGGGCCGGTCGGCAACGGCCGGCCCTTTTCATTTCAACACCAAAGCAAAAGAGACCGGGAGGACGCCATGTCAGACAAGATCGTGCGGATCGGAGGCGCGGGCGGCTTTCTCGGCGACAGTTCGGTGGCGGCACCGCAGCTCATCCAAGGCGGGCGGCTGGACTATCTGATCCTCGACTATCTGGCCGAGGCCACCATGCCCATGCTGGCCATGATGCAGAAGGGACGGCCCGAAGGCGGCTATGCCCGCGACTTCACCGAATGGGTCTGGAAGGACAATATCCGCGAGCTTAAGCGTCAATCCATTAAGGTTGTGACCAATGCTGGCGGTCTAAACCCCAGAGCCTGCCGCGCGCGCATGGAGGCCTTGGCCGCCGAGGCGGGTCTCTCGTTCAACATTGCCATTGTCGAGGGCGACGATCTGCGCGGCGATCTGGGCCGTCTGGCCGATGTGCGCGAGATGGTATCTGGCGACGGCTTTCCTGCTCCCGACGCCGTGCTCAATGCCAGCGTCTATTTCGGGGCTGATCCTATTGTCGCGGCCTTGCGGGCCGGGGCCGATGTGGTGATCACTGGTCGAGTGGTCGATTCCGCCCTCGTGCTCGCCCCCCTGATGTACGAATTTGGCTGGAAGGCCAGCGACTATGACCAGTTGGCGGGCGGCTCCTTGGCCGGTCACGTCATCGAGTGCGGGGCGCAGGCGACGGGCGGGCTGTTCACCGATTGGGAAAGCGTGCCGGACTGGGCCCATATTGGCTATCCGATCGTTGAATGCGCCGCCGATGGCTCCTTCGTCGTCACCAAGCCAGAGGGTACGGGTGGTCTGGTCACCTGCGCCACCGTCGGCGAACAGATCCTCTACGAGGTCGGAGATCCTCAGGCCTATATGCTGCCCGATGTGGTCTGCGACTTTGCCGGTCTCAAGCTTGAACAGGTCGGCGAACAGAGGGTGCGGGTCAGCCAGACCAAGGGCCGTGCGCCGAGCGGCTTCTACAAGGTCTCGGTCACCCATGCCGATGGCTGGCGCTGTCTGGCCGCCATGCCAGTGGTCGGACGTGACGCGGCCCGCAAGGCGGAACGTCAGGCCGACGCCGTGATCGAGCGGGTCGAGGAGATGTTACGCAACCGCAATCTGCCGCCCTTCCGCGCCAAGCGGATCGAGGCGCTCGGGGCCGAAGCGACTTACGGGGCCAACAGCCGGGCGCGGGATGTGCGCGAGGTGGTCTGTAAGATCGGCGTTGAACATGACGATCCCGCCGCGATGGAGGTGTTCATGCGCGAGATCGACTCGCCGACCACCTCCATGTCGCCCGGCTCGACCGGCTGGTTCGCGGGCCGCCCGACTGTGTCGCCAGTGATCCGGGTCTATAGCTGCCTCATCGACCGCACCACCCTGTCGCCTAGGGTTGATCTGGCCGGTCAGACCTTTGAGGTCGCGGTCATCGAACCGGCGCGCCGTTTCACCCCCGACCAGATTGAGCGTCCTGATGTGTCTGACC
>CALFYB010000213.1 GCA_937952995.1 uncultured Caulobacteraceae bacterium | reverse complement strand
GCCCTATGAGGTCCAGCACGCTTTCGACAGCCGAAGTTCGCAAAGCCATTCGCGCCGTCAAGGCTGAACGCGAAAAGCAGGCCGAGTCCCATTGAGCGACGACTATGATCGGTCAGTGTTTATAAACTGTCCTTTTAGTCCTGATTATGCTGAATTTCTGCACGTCTATATGTTCACAGCGCTCTATTGCAACGTACGGCCTAGATGCACGCGGGAATATGATAACGGCGCTGTCTATCGACTTGAAAACATTGTTAAATTGATTAGAGAATGTCGTTATGGCATTCATGATCTTTCGTTTGTTGAACTCGACGAAAGGTCAAAACTACCCAGACTCAACATGCCCTTTGAGCTTGGTCTCTTTATCGGGGCCATCAAGTTTGGAGGTGAGTCTCACAAAACCAAGTCACTAGTAATGCTTGATAATATTGAGCATGATTCCAAGAGAGCACTGTCTGACATAGCAGGTCAAGACCCCAAATATCACGAACAGGATTTAGAAAAAGCTATCACTGCTGTTCGTGATTGGCTGAAAACAGAAACTAAAGCGGTTGGCGTTCATAGCGGAAAGGTGATTTATAGCGCCTATAAAGACTTTGTTTCTGATCTTCCAAAACTCACAAATAAATTGAATCTTGATGTCGATAACTTAATTTATGCTGATTTGATTGATCTTATGAATTTATGGTTCGACGAAAACCGCCCCTAACCCCCAAATGAAAAACGCTGCGGAGGGCTTCCTCCGCAGCGTTCAGCAATGTCAGCAAAGTCGCTGACCTTCAGCAAGGGGTCAGCCGAGACTGTTTCCGTCGCCGAAGTTCTCCAGAGACTTCGTGATTCGACATTGAGACACTGGATCACCTCCTTTCGCTGTTAAACAGGGACTCACAGTCTGTCCTGTCAGCGCGAAAAGGCAAGGGGCTGCGTCAAATCTGGGGGCAGAATCAAAAACGCCCGGCGGTGAAGCCGGGCGCATGATCGTTTTGAAGGCAAAAAGCCTACTTGATCTTGCCTTCTTTGAACTCGACATGCTTGCGCACGACGGGGTCATATTTGTTCATCACCAGCTTTTCAGTCTTGGTGCGTGCATTCTTCTTCGTCACGTAGAAGAAGCCGGTATCCGCAGTGGAGTTCATACGGATCTTGATTGAAGCCGGTTTAGCCATGGTCGAATCCTTCGGGGGTTCGCCGCACACGCTGCGAACCGGGAAATCCAAGAGGCGCGGACAATACCCTTCGAACAGGCAATGTCAACGCTGTGAAGCAGATTATCGCAATCCCGTGCGTTTTGCGCCGCCATTGCGATAGGTGAACAAAAAGGCGGGCTCATCAGCCGTCGGAACTTGAACGTGGCGCACGACCGCTTCGGTGATGTCGAACATCGGCAGCTTCAACGCCTCGGCCAGCGGACGATAGGCCAGATCGGCCAGTTCGGGCGTGGCTTCCATCTTGCCTTGGGTCAGGGCCGCGTCGGCCTGAAAGAAGCGGGCATGAAAGCGGATCGGGCTTTCGGTCGGGGTAATGGCCCGCGCGATCAAGGTCAGGTGCGAAAAGTCCGCCCCCGAACCCGACGCCAGCGGCAAGACCAATCCAGTCTCCTCCTCGGTCTCGCGCAGGGCCGCGGCCGCCAGCGCGTGGGCCAAGCGCCGAGACGCCGCCGTCAAGCGGATGCAGGCCTCTGACAGAGGCACGGCAGGGCGAACCGCGCGGTCCGCCTCGTCCAGCTTGCCACCCGGAAACACGAACACGTCTGGCGCAAAGGCCGATTTGCGCGGCCTGCGCCCCATCAGCACTTCAGGTCCGTCCGAGCCTTGCCGGATCAGAACCAGACTGGCGGCATGACGCGGCGTGGCGGGCTTCGCTTTAACCGGCACGGTCATAGATAGCTCAACTGACGCGCACCGCGCAGGAAGCGCACGAACGGGGCGGGGCGGTGAGGGTCCTCGATGCGCAGAGCCAGCTCATGGACCACGAACCGCGTGATGTTGGGCAGGTCCAGCGCCAGGGCCTCATCCAGATCGACCCAGGCAATCTCGTCCAACTCGCCGCAGTCCGGCGCGCGGTCGAGGCTGATCAGGTGCTCGGCCTCAGCCATAAAGAACCGGGCGTCAAAGCGTTTGGGCCGATAGGGCGGGGTGATGGCGCGGGCGATGAAGTCTAGCGCCCCCAGATTGGCCTCGGCTCCCAAGGCCATGAAATCGCGCCAAGGACCGGCACCGGGCCGCACGGGCGCGGGCTTGGCCAGCAACAGCCCGACCTCTTCAAAGGTCTCGCGCACGGCCGCGAGGGCTAGGGCGCGGGCACGGGCAGGCGGCGCGGTCTGTTCAACCCGCGCCGCGACCTCTGGGCGAAGGTCCTCGCAATAGGGCGCACGAAAGTCGCTGCGGTCGATCCGGCCACCGGGGAACACCCATTTGCCGGGCATGAAGTTGTGGCCCTTATTGCGCCGCCCCATCAAGAGGCGCGGCTTTTCAGCGTCGCGCCGCACGATGATCAAGGTGGCCGCATCCTTGGGCCGCACGACCTTTTGGTCTTCGGTGCGCATGGCCCCGTCAGAGCGCGGGTCGTAATTGGGGTCGAGTTTGGGTTCGGTCATAACCATAGTTTAAGACGACTTTAGCGAAGGGGAAGTCTGACCTTAGGGAAACCTTGCCAGCCCTTGACCCTGCAACCGCAAGGCTCCATCGTCCGTCATCAGATTTTCAGGGGAAAGATCATGCGAATCCTTACCGCAGTCGCCGTTGCCGCGCTCAGCCTCACCGCCAATTCGGCCCTCGCCGCAGGGTCTGCGACCTCGACCGACGCCATCTTTGCCGCCGCCCACGCGATCCAGCCCAAGGTCGTGGCTTGGCGCCGCGACATTCACGAACATCCAGAGCTGGGCAATCGCGAGTTCCGCACCTCGGCGCTGGTGGCCGCCGAACTGACCCGTCTGGGCTTTGAGGTCCGCACCAAGGTCGCCACGACCGGCATCGTCGCCGTGCTCAAGGGCGGCAAGCCCGGCGGTGTCGTCGCCCTGCGCGCCGACATGGACGCCTTGCCCGTCTATGAGAAGACCGGTCTGCCCTTCGCCTCCAAGGTCACCGCCGAATATGACGGCCAGACGGTCGGCGTCATGCACGCCTGCGGTCACGACACCCATGTCGCCATGCTGCTCGGCGCCGCGACGGTCCTGTCCAACATGCGCGCCAGCATTCCCGGCACTGTGGTCCTGATCTTCCAGCCCGCCGAAGAGGGCCTGCCTCTGGGCGAGGTTGGCGGCGCCAAGCAGATGGTGCTCGAAGGGGCGCTGGAAAATCCAGCCCCTTCGGCCATTTTCGGCATCCATATCGGCCCCGGTGACCTGGGCAAGCTGAACTACCGGGCCGGGGGCTTCTATGCCGCCTCTGACCGCTTTGACATCGCCCTCAAGGGTCGCCAGACCCACGGCGCGCGCCCTTGGGACGGCATTGATGTGGTCTCGCTCGGCGCCTCGATCGTCACAGCCTTCAACCAGATCGCCGCCCGCCAGATCAATGTCACCTCCTCGCCGACCGTTCTGACCGTCGCCACCATCCACGGCGGCGTGCGCAACAACATCATCCCCGAAGAGCTGAAAATGTCGGGCACCATGCGCACCTTCACCGACGAGCGCCGCACCGACGTCATTGCTCGCATGGAAAAGACCGTCCAGAACCTCGCCGAGAGCTATGGTGCCAACGCCACCTTGACCATGAACAGCCCGTCATACCCCGTGACCTATAATGATCCAGACCTGGCCAAAGCCATGTTGCCGACCCTGACCAAGGCCGCAGGCGGAGCCAAGAACGTCGAGTCCGAAGGCGATCTGGTCACCGGCTCAGAGGACTTCTCCTTCTATGCCCGCAAGATCCCCGGCGTGTTCTATCAACTCGGTGGCCGTAAACCCTCGGTCGAAGCCAAAACCGCCCCCGCCAACCACTCGCCCTATTTCGACATAGACGAATCCGTCCTCGAAATCGGCGTCCGCACCCACGTGCTGCTCGCGCTTGATTATCTGGCCAGTCACAAGGGGAAGTAGGGGGGGCAAAGAAAAACCCCCGCGAACCGGATATTCCACGGAGGTAGTTTCTTTAATGCCGATAGTTTAGAGGTATTTACACCCTAAACCTGTCATTTAGAGCTGGTGTCACGCGGCGTTTCTGCCCCATGACACCAGCCTAAATCAACGCTATTTGGGCCTACGGCCCGATTGCTAAGCCCTACGGCTTATGAGCAACCTGAGGTGTTGCCACAGCCTTCGCAGACGTAGCAAGCGCCTGATGCACGCATCTTGACTCCGCAAGTCATACATAGCGGGGCATCTGATGCGATACCAGTGATCGCTTCAAGTAGTTCAGTTGAAGAGTTATAGGTACGTGGTGCTTCTTCAATCTTCACATCTTGAACCTTGGCTGCAGGAGCAGCTGGTGCAGCCGGAGCCGCAGGTGCTGCTGACTGTGCAAGTGTCTCGGTCACTGCAGCGACATCGGCGGTGTATTCGCCGGTCTCGAGTGCGCGAGCGCGCTCTGCTGAAGTGTAAAGACCCATTGCACTGCGAGTTTCAAATGGCAGGTAATCAAGTGCTAGACGACGGAAGATGTAATCCATCATTGATTGCGCCATGCGAATATCTTGATCATCGGTCATACCAGCTGGCTCGAAGCGCAAGTTAGTGAACTTCTCGACGAAGGTCTCTAGCGGTACGCCGTACTGCAAACCAATTGATACTGCGATTGAGAAGGCATCCATTACACCGGCAAGTGTTGAACCTTGCTTGCCAAGCTTTAGGAATACCTCGCCAAGTGCGCCATCGGCATATGCACCTGAAGTCATGTAACCCTCGGCGCCGCCAACTGCAAATGATGTTGTACGAGATGGGCGAGACTTTGGAAGGCGCTTACGTGTTGCTGCAGCTGGTGCTGCGGCTTCAACTTCAACATCCTTCTTCTTTGCCTTGCCATCAGATAGTGGTTGACCAACTTTGCAATTGTCGCGATAAACGGCAAGTGCCTTAAGGCCTAGCTTCCAGCCCTCGTAGTAAACCTCTTCAACTTCTTCGATTGTTGCATCTTCTGGCAAGTTAACGGTCTTTGAGATCGCGCCAGATAGGAATGGCTGGCAAGCAGCCATCATGCGAACGTGGCCCATTGGTGCGATTGAACGTGCACCAAGTGCGCAGTCGAATACGTCGTAGTGCTCTTGCTTTAGGCCAGGAGCATCGATTACGTGACCATTGTTAGCAATGAATTCAACGATTGCTTCGATAGTTT
>CALFYB010000212.1 GCA_937952995.1 uncultured Caulobacteraceae bacterium | reverse complement strand
CCAACATCTATGCCGTGCCGCTGGACTATCACCAGCAGGGCCTCGACGCCGAAGTCCTTGACGTGTTCGGCATGAGCGATGCGCCCGCGCCGGACCTGTCGCGCTGGACCTCGATCTCTAACACCATGACCAACCCCGACGGGGAAGTCGTGATCGCGGTCGTCGGCAAATATACTGTCCTGAAGGACGCCTATAAGTCCCTCATCGAAGCTCTGGTCCACGGCGGCGTGGCCAACAACGTCAAGGTCCGCCTCGACTGGGTCGAATCAGAGACCTTTGAGGGCGACGCCGGTGCGGCCGCAGCCCGTCTCGAAGGCGTGCACGGCATTCTGGTGCCAGGCGGCTTTGGCGAGCGGGGGGCAGAGGGCAAGATTCGTGCGGCCCAGTTCGCGCGCGAACGGTCAGTGCCCTATTTCGGCATCTGTTTCGGTATGCAGATGGCTGTCATTGAGGCGGCGCGGAATGTCGCTGGAATTACGGGTGCGTCCTCGACCGAGTTTGGTCCCACCGCTGATCCGGTTGTCGGCCTGATGACCGAATGGGTGCAGGGCAACGAACGCCTCCAGCGCCAAGAGGGCGACGATCTGGGCGGAACCATGCGTCTGGGAGCCTTTGAAGCGGTTTTGACCCCCGGATCGAAGGTTTGCGACATCTATGGCGGCCTTTCGATCCACGAGCGCCACCGCCACCGCTACGAGGTCAACATCGCCTATCGCCAGCAGATCGAGTCAGCGGGCCTGATGTTCACCGGCCTATCGCCTGATGGCGTCCTGCCGGAAATTGTCGAGCGACTGGACCATCCCTGGTTCGTCGGTGTGCAATATCACCCCGAACTCAAATCCCGCCCCTTCGCCCCGCACCCCCTCTTTGCCAGCTTCATCGGCGCGGCAAAGGTGCAGAGCCGGCTGGTTTAAAGGGGCCTTTGCGACCTCACTTGAACTTGTCGGCGGTTTAGGGCATACACCGCCGCTCATTCGACGGAACAGGTTCGTGACCCGGCCCGGCGACACCTTCTTAGATGCTCCCGAGCAAGAGATTCAGACATGGCTGTTCCTAAGCGTAAAATTTCCCCCTCGCGTGCTGGCATGCGTCGTTCGCACCAGGGTTTGGGCGCTAACTCCTACATCGAAGATAAAGAAACCGGCGAACTGCGCCGTCCTCACCATGTCGATCTGAAGACCGGCATGTATAAGGGCCGTCAGGTTCTGACCCCCAAGGAAGACTAGGGGCCTCGGGTCTCGGTTGGGCGATTGAGAGCGCCTGACTGCTGGACCGTTGCTGTTCAGGCGGCGCGTGAGGCATTCCTCGCGCGCCGTCTTTATTTTATCCGCCCGCAGATGCGGGACTGCTCAGAGGACTGCCATGACTGAGATCGTCGATATCGTCGCCCGTGAAATTCTCGACAGCCGGGGCAACCCGACGATTGAGGTCGATGTGGTTCTGGAAGACGGAGCCTCGGGCCGCGCGGCTGTGCCGTCTGGGGCGTCTACGGGCGCTCACGAGGCCGTTGAGCGCCGCGACGGCGACAAGAGCCGCTATATGGGCAAGGGCGTGCTTCAGGCCGTCGGTGCGGTCAATGGCGAGATCTTTGACGCCCTGTCCGGCATGGACGCCGAGGATCAACGCCGGATCGACAAGCTGCTGATCGAGCTCGACGGCACGGCCAATAAGAGCCGTCTCGGTGCCAACGCCATATTGGGCGTATCTTTGGCGGTCGCAAAGGCTGCTGCCGATAGCGCCGCTCTGCCGCTTTACAAATATGTCGGCGGGGTCTCGGCCCGCGTGCTGCCTGTGCCGATGATGAACATCATCAACGGCGGGGCCCATGCGGACAATCCCATCGACATCCAAGAGTTCATGATCCTGCCCACCGGCGCGGCCAACTTCTCTGAAGGCCTGCGCATGGGTGCCGAAATCTTCCACGGCCTGAAAAAGGCCCTGAAGGACGCCGGTCACAATACCAATGTCGGGGACGAAGGTGGCTTTGCGCCCAACCTCGGTTCCGCCGAAGAGGCGCTAGCCTTTATCGTGAAGGCCGGTGAGGGCGCTGGCTACCGCGTCGGTGACGACTTCGTGCTGGGCCTCGATGTGGCCTCGACCGAATTCTTCAAGGACGGCCTCTATCACCTCGAAGGGGAGGGCAAGGTCCTCGATCAAGGCGGCATGGTTGACTATCTCGCAGGCCTCGCCGCCAAGTTCCCGATTGTCTCGATCGAGGATGGCTGTTCGGAAGATGATTTCGAAGGCTGGAAGCTGCTGACTGAGCGTTTGGGCAAAAAGGTTCAACTGGTCGGCGACGATCTGTTCGTGACCAATCCGATTCGCCTGGCGGATGGTATTGAGCGCGGCCTAGCCAACTCGATCCTAATCAAGGTCAACCAGATCGGCACCCTGTCAGAGACCCTAGACGCCGTCGATATGGCCCACCGTGCGGGCTACACGGCGGTCATGTCGCACCGTTCAGGCGAGACCGAGGATTCGACCATCGCAGATCTGGCGGTCGCCACCAATTGCGGACAGATCAAGACCGGCTCTCTGGCCCGTTCGGACCGGTTGTCCAAGTACAACCAGTTGCTGCGTATCCAAGAGGAACTCGACGATCAGGCTATCTATGCCGGTCGCAGGGCGCTCAAAGGTCGCTAAACGGGGCGTAGAAACCCTTTATTAGCCATGTTCTATTAACCCTGACCGGCAAGACTGGTCAGGGTTTTTTAGTTCAGAGGGGATTCGCACGTGTTGGCTCAGCTACGCTCAAATTGGCGGACCTTGGCCATTGCCTTTTTGATCTTCTATTTTGCATTTCACGCCCTCGCAGGCGATGGCGGGCTTCTAACCTGGTCCAAGCGCAACGAAATGATGGCAGCCCGCGCCGCAGAGTTGGCCCAACTGAAAACCCAACGGGCGGATATGGAAGCCCGTGCTCGTCTGTTACGCAATGAGAGCCTTTCAAAGGACCTGCTTGAGGAAAGGGCCCGATCTCTACTAGGGTTCTCAGACCCGAGGGATTATGTGGTTCGTAAGGGACCTCAGGCTTAATCACGCATTAGGCCCTTGGGTTCTGAACGAGGCACCGCTTGTGGGTGCTGAAGGAGTTGCCAATGGCGCGAGCACGCAAAAGCGTTGAGGTTTCAAAGACCGCCAACAGCCAAGAAAACCTGCTGAAGTTCTATCGTGACATGCTGCTCATGCGCCGCTTTGAAGAGCGCGCGGGCCAGCTTTACGGCATGGGGCTGATCGGCGGGTTCTGTCACCTCTATATCGGCCAAGAGGCCATTGCGGTCGGCATGCAGTCGATCCAGATCAAGGGTGACCAGATCATCACCGGCTATCGTGACCATGGTCACATGCTGGCGGCGGGTATGGACCCTCGTGAAGTCATGGCCGAGTTGACGGGGCGCAGCGGCGGCTCCTCACGCGGCAAGGGCGGTTCCATGCACATGTTCTCCATTGAGGCGGGCTTCTTTGGCGGGCATGGCATTGTGGGCGCGCAAGTGTCGCTTGGTACCGGTCTGGCGCTAGCCAACCAGTATAAGGCCAATGGCAATGTCGCCTTCGTCTATTTTGGCGATGGCGCAGCCAATCAGGGCCAGGTCTATGAGAGCTTCAACATGGCCTCGCTGTGGAAGCTGCCAGTGGTCTATGTGATTGAAAATAATCAATATGCCATGGGCACCAGCATCGAGCGCTCTTCCTCTGAAACCCACCTGCACCGCCGCGGTGTGTCCTTCAACATCCCCGGTGAAGAGGTGGATGGCATGGATGTTGAGGCGGTTCGTGAGGCCGGAGCCCGTGCTGCCGCCCATGCCCGCGAAGGCCATGGCCCCTATATTCTGGAAATGAAGACCTATCGTTATCGCGGCCACTCCATGTCCGACCCGGCCAAATATCGGACCAAGGAAGAGGTGGACGAGGTCAAGAAGACCCGCGACCCCATCGACCATCTGCGGGAAGTACTGGACGCTAAGGGCTGGGCTGACGAGGCCGCCTACAAGGTCATCGATGGCGAGGTGAAGGCCATCGTTGCCGATGCTGCTGAATTTGCTCGCACCTCGCCCGAGCCTGATCCGGCCGAACTCTATACCGACGTCTATCTTGAGGCCGCCCAATGAGCATCGACATCCTCATGCCCGCCCTGTCTCCGACCATGGAGGAGGGCACGCTCGCCAAGTGGCACGTCGCAGTTGGCGATACCGTTAAGGCTGGCGACGTCATTGCCGAGATCGAGACCGATAAGGCGACCATGGAAGTCGAGGCTGTCGAC
>CALFYB010000211.1 GCA_937952995.1 uncultured Caulobacteraceae bacterium | reverse complement strand
TCTGAACGTCACCCGACCGCGCTCGAACTCGACGCGCGGGTACAAGATCAGTATGCCGCCGATTCCCGCGTCTCCCTCGTCGGGCTCGGTCGCGCGCGCGTCGAAGTCGAACCCCTCGCCCTCGCCGATCTCCGCGCCGCCCATGAAGCCTGGATGCCCGCCTTCATGGATGGCCCGGCTGCAGCCTGAGGCCGGGTAAGGGGCCTGTTAAGGGTTTTGGGGTGTAAGGGAGGCGAATAACTCCTTGCCCTCGCCCGCTATAGGTCCGCCCATGCCCATGTCTGCGCTCGATCTTGAAGCCGACCTGCGTCTCGCCTTTCCTGACGCCGAGATCGATATTCAGGATCTGGCCGGGGACGGCGACCACTATAGGGCCCGCATCGTGGCCAGTGCCTTCAAGGGCCTGCCACGCGTGCGCCAGCATCAGCTGGTCTATGCCGCCCTGAAGGGCAAGATGGGCGGCGAGCTGCATGCCCTAGCCCTTGAAACCTCTGTGCCCGTTGCCGGTTCTTAAGGTTCATTTCATCGCTTGAGCTTGACCCAGACCTTTGGGTTACCTAGCTCTGTAGGCACATCTTTTCGAGGCACGACCATGACCGACTCCGCTGCACCCACCTCTGCCGATCAATTCATTGCCAAGACCATCGCCGATCATGCGGTGGTCCTCTTCATGAAGGGCGTGCCCGATCAGCCGCGCTGTGGCTTCTCTGCCGTGACGGTACAGATTCTCGACCATCTCGGTGTAGAGTTTGTCGGTGTCGACGTCTTGCAAGATGATGACCTGCGCAATGGTATTAAGTCCTTCAGTGACTGGCCAACTATTCCTCAGCTCTATGTCAAAGGCGAATTTATTGGCGGCTCTGATATTGTTCGGGAAATGTTTCAATCGGGCGAATTAAAGACGTTTATGGCTGAGCATGGCGTCATAGAGGCGTAAGCCGTCGGATAACCGTCATTTGATGGGCGTTTGCCTGCCGCCTGTAGGTGCGACCATTTGTGATTTAGATAATAGTTGTCCAGAGGGCTTTAATGAATTATTCAGAGTTCAGGGTTTAGAAAACCCTTAATTAGAGCAGGAGGCTCTTATGATCAGTGATGTGCCCGCAAGAAGCGGTACGATCCTGACACCCGTAAATCAAGACGCGGGTGCTGGACCTGCAGCTTCGAAGATACCGACCTCGACTCCGTCATCGAACGAGAGTCCCTTGGCGGCTGCCGTAGCGACCGATCCCAAAAGTGTTGCCTTGGCCCAAGCGAATGCTCGGGTAAAGGAAGGCAAGCTAGCCCTGACCCAAATGCTGTCGGCTATGAACCCTGACGCGATGACGGCGGCAGATGCTGCGAAGATCGCCAAACAGATCGTGGCCGCTGCCCAAGAGGCCGTCAGCCTCGGTGGTAGCCGCATGGCCTTGCTAGAACCAAGCCTGCCGGTGCTGAGCTCTGCCAGCCGTATGGCCATTCAAAAGCAGGCCGATAACAACGGTTAAACCGTTAGTTTTCTTTATCTTTAATCCACAAAAAAAGGCCCCGGTTCCCCGGGGCCTTTTCTGTGTCTGATCGTCTAAGGATCAGGACGAATAATATTCGATAACCAGGTTCGGTTCCATCTTCACCGGATAAGGAACTTCGGAAAGCTCCGGCACGCGGATGAACTTGGCCGACAGGCCCTTGGCGTCGACTTCAACATAGTCGGTGAACTCACGCTCGCTCGACTGGATGGCTTCCAGAACCAAGGCCATATTGCGCGAACGCTCACGAACCTCGATCACATCGCCGATCTTGCAGCGATAGGAAGCGATGTTGACCCGTTGGCCGTTCACGGTCACGTGGCCGTGGTTGACGAACTGACGGGCGGCGAACACGGTTGGAACGAACTTGGCGCGATAGACGATGGCGTCCAAGCGGCTTTCCAACAGGCCGATCAGGTTCTCAGAGGTGTTGCCCTTGCGGCGATCGGCCTCTTCATAGATGCGCGAGAACTGCTTTTCGGTCAGGTTGCCGTAATAGCCCTTGAGCTTTTGCTTGGCGCGCAGCTGCAGGCCGAAGTCGGAAACCTTGGACTTACGACGCTGACCGTGTTGGCCGGGGCCGTAGGAGCGGCTGTTGACGGGCGATTTGGGGCGACCCCAAATATTTTCGCCCATACGGCGGTCAAGTTTATACTTAGCGGAATGACGCTTTGACATAGTCTTCTCTTCACTTCGATCCGAGCCGGCTGCCCCGAGACTGGGACGGCGATCTCAACGGCGGCTTCAAATCACCCGTTATAAACCCCAACGCCGCAGAACAGGTCCTGCAGCGGGGAGGGGCGTGTATGCCTTGGCAGGGTCCGAGAGTCAACCGTCGGCGGGCGAAACCCGAGTAAGGTTAAGCGGCCATGGGGCGCCAATGTTCTGGATCAGACGCATCAATGTGAATTGCCTGACCGGAATCTGCGGTCCCTACCCAACCCGATATTACAGCAATCGATGGAAGGGTTTCTGCGTCACTAACGTGCTCAAGCATGAGCATACGAATGACGATTTCAGCGGTGGTGTCGAGGGGATATTCACCACGCTCCCAACGCCCGATTTTTTGGATATCCACATGGATGAGCGCGCTTAGGGCCGCTTGGGTCAGGCCTAACTCCGTGCGAGCGAAGCGTAGTTCCTTGCCCGTCATGGCGCAGGGTTTGGTGGCCAAGGCTTGGACGATGGCACGATGCAGCAGATTGACGTTCTTGATGGTGACAACGTGATCTCCATCATCATCCTCGCACAGTTCAAGACCGACGAGCAGGACATTGTCGAGACCGGTAATATCGTAGCGATAATCATGGGTCATACCTAATCCCTCCACATGACGGTGATGATTTTCAGTTGGCTCTGGCCATCGGGGATCACCACAACCCCTATTTTCCGTCCGGCGCTATTGGGTGTCTCTGCGGTGACGACATATTTGAAAAACCCCAACCGGGTGGCGGGCTCGGCATCATCTAGGACGAACCCGTATTTCAGCACATGCAATACGTCACCCATGACAAGGCCGCGAAGCCTCATCTGATCGACGGCATGCAGCTTCAAGCTTAGGTCGAGCCTATCGCTTCGTGCTGTCGCGTTGATCTTTTGGGTGGCGGTTGCGCTTGGCCATTGCCCAGGACCCATATTGGCCACACCCCACCTATCACCTTGATATATAATCGCAAGGCGTAATGAAGAATAGACCTAAAAATATTATCTAGGGTAGTGTAAAATAATTAAGCGCTAGCCAATGCGCTTTGGAACAGCAGGGCACCGTCGGCGGAGCCGAGCTCGCCTTCGAAGCTGCGGTCTGGGTGGGGCATCAGGCCAAGGACATTGCCCTTGCCATTGACGATACCGGCAATGTCGCGGGCTGAGCCGTTGGGATTGTCGCGATAGCGGAACACGACCTGGCCTTCGCCCTCGATCCGGTCCAGCTCGGCCTCTTCGGCGAAGAAGTTGCCCTCGCCATTGCCCACCGTCATCACCGCTTCACGGCTGGCGGCATAGCCGGTGGAAAACCGGGTCTGGGTGTTGGTGACGTCTAGGGTCACGGCCTTGCAGATATATTTCAGCTTGGCATTGCGCAGCAGCGCGCCCGGCAGCATCCCAGCTTCGCACAGCACTTGGAAGCCGTTGCAGATGCCGACCACGGCCACGCCGCGCTCTGCGGCGGCCTTGACCTCAGCCATCACCGGCGACAGTGCCGCCATAGCCCCGCAGCGCAGATAGTCGCCGTAGGAGAAGCCGCCCGGCAGCACGATCGCGTCGAAGCCGGAGAGATCCGTGTCGCCGTGCCACACGAAGCGGCGTAGGCCCACCATCTCGGTGTAAAGGCCGAGCCGATCCGCCTGATTGTTGAGCAGGGCCTTGATCGGCGCGATGTAGAGGGCACCGACGCCATCGGGAGCCGCCTCCACCAACATCGAAAGGGTGGGGAACATCGAGGCCTCGGTCTTACCGCCGGCCGTCGG
>CALFYB010000210.1 GCA_937952995.1 uncultured Caulobacteraceae bacterium | reverse complement strand
ACTGCGGCTTCAACGGCTTCACGACCCTTGTCTTCTTTTGAACCCTCAAGCCCAGCGCGGTCTAGCGCCTGCTGCTCGTCGTTCACGGTTAGCAAGCCGAAGCCAATCGGAATGCCGGTGTCTAGCTGCACGCGGGTTAGACCGTCTGTGGCAGCGCGGCAGACATACTCGAAGTGGGGAGTCTCGCCATAGATAACGCAACCGAGGGCGATAACCACATCGGCACCCTGGTCAATCGCATACTGGGCGGCCAGTGGCAGCTCAAAAGCGCCAGGCACGTTCCAGATTTCATAGGTGTCGTTGCCCGCTTCTTTGAGCGCGCGCTCGGCACCGGCCTGAAGGCCATCCATGACTTTTTTGTGCCACGCGGTAACCAGCACGGCTACCTGAAGTCCGCTTGCATCAACAGTTAGTTTTGGTGCTCCGCCTGCCATTACTGTTCTCCTGGAATCATGTGCCCCATGCGAGCACGCTTGGTCTCGAGGTAGCCCGCGTTTTCGAGAGCCTGACCAACCAAAATCGGAACATACTCGTTCACCGGAATTCCGGCGTTGATCAAGAAGCCGCTCTTCGCTGGGTTGTTTGTCATGAGTCGAACGCTGTGAACGCCCATGTCGCGCAAGATTGCAACGGCTGCGCCATACTCGCGGTTTTCGCTCGGCAAACCAAGCGCCAAGTTCGCGTCGACGGTGTCATAGCCCTGGTCTTGCAATGAATAAGCGCGAAGCTTGTTTAGCAAGCCAATGCCGCGACCTTCTTGACCGCGAAGATAAATCACGATGCCACCGTTAGGGTCGTTTGCAATCTGGTCGAGTGCATAGTCGAGCTGCGGGCCACACTCACACTTGAGTGAGCCAAACGCTTCACCGGTGATGCACTCGCTGTGCATGCGAATCAAAACGTTCTCGCCGGTTGGGTTGCCGGCAATGATGGCAACGTGGTCTGCAGTGGTTTTGATGTCGTAATAACCACGAACGGTGAAATTGCCATGGATAGTTGGCAGCTTTGCAACCGCGTCTAGGCGAATGCGGTTGTTTGGGTTGTCAACGTGCACAATCTCGTGAGTGTTTAGGTAGTCAACAATCTGTTCGATTGAGATAACCGGTAGGTTCTCGCGTGCGCCAACTTCGATAAGTTCTGGCAAGCGCATCATTGAACCGTCTTCGCTGACCATCTCGCCGATAACGCCAACAGGGGTGAGCCCCGCAAGCTTGAGAAGGTCGACAGTTGCCTCGGTGTGACCGGCACGGACCAGAACGCCGCCGTCCTTGGCCACCAAGGGGAAGACGTGGCCGGGCGATACGATGTCGTCGGCTCCGCGCGTCGGGTCGATGGCCACCGCCACGGTGCGGGCGCGGTCATGCACCGAAATACCCGTGGTCACCCCATCCTTAGCCTCAATCGAGACCGTAAAGGCTGTGGAATGCTCAGCGCGATTGTCGACGGCCATGGGCGGAAGGCGCAGTTGCCGCGCACGATCCGCCGTAATCGACAGACAGATCAGGCCGCGTGCATGCTTGGCCATGAAGTTGATCTGCTCAGGCGTTGCCATCTGAGCGGGGATGATCACATCCCCTTCATTTTCGCGGTCTTCGGCATCGACGAGGATATAGGGACGGCCGTTGCGGGCGTCTTCGATAATGTCTTCGATCGGCGAGATCGGCGTTTCGGACTTGTTGGTCATAGGCTTAAGCGGTCTCCTGCCAGCGCGCGGCATAGCGAGCCAGCACGTCGATTTCCAAATTGACCTTAGCCCCGGCCACGAGTTGGCCAAGGGTGGTCACGTCCCAGGTATGGGGAATGATATTGACGCCGAAGACATCGTCCTCGACCTCGTTGACCGTCAAGGATACGCCCTCAACGGCGATAGAACCCTTCGGTGCAATATAGCGGTGAAGCGCGCGCGGCACCCGCACCTTGACCCGGTGCGATCCGCCCTCAACCGTCACAGAAACCACCTCGCCCAGCCCATCGACATGGCCCGAAACAATATGACCGCCGAGTTCGTCGCCGACCTTGGTAGCCCGCTCCAGATTGATCCGGCCGCCAACCTCCCAGCGGTCTAGGGTCGTCAGCGACAGGGATTCGCCGGATACCTCAACGGCAAACCAGCCCTCCCCCTTCTCGACCACCGTCAGGCAGCAGCCCGAATGGGCGATGGAGGCCCCGATATCGATGGTCGCCAGATCATAGGCGGTCTCAATCTCGAACCGCCGGTCGCGGTCCGTGTTCTTGATCGCCCGAACCTTGCCAATATCGGTAATGATGCCGGTAAACATTCAAATCCTCACATAGCGTTCCCAAAGATCGACACCGACCTCCAAGACCGAATAACGTTTAAAGCGTGGAGCCGAGGCCAGCGCCTCGACCGCCAAGTCCCCGATCCCTGGCCGTCCCTGACTGCCAAGCACCATCGGAGCCCGAAACCATTCCAACCGGTCGACCCGTCCAGCTGCGATGAAACTCGCCGCCAATTGCCCGCCGCCTTCGATATAGAGCCGATCCAGACTTCGCCCAAGCCTATGGCCTAACTCCGTCAGGGCCGCCAGTGCCTGCGCGATATCAACATGGCCAAAAGCGTTCAATCCGACTTGGACACCGAGCACCCCTGCGTCAGTCAAGCGCTGTTGTAGCGGTTCGGCCGTCACCAAAATGGTCGGTATCTGACGTGCCGTTTGCACCAGCTTGGCGTCGGACCCGAGCCTTTGATGCGTATCGAAAACGATCCGAGCCGGTTGAGCGCCCTGATAGCCTTCAAGGCGGACGGTCAATTCGGGATCATCAGCGAGCGCTGTACCAATCCCAACGACCACAGCGTCATGCTCGGCGCGAAGACGATGGCCCTGCTCGCGCGCCTCGCTCCCCGTAATCCAGCGGCTTTCGCCTGAGGCTGTTGCGATCCGACCATCCAACGAGGTGGCCAGTTTCAGGGTGACGGCGGTGCGCCGATCCGTGCCGCTCAACTGTCGTCGCTCAGCACATCATCGCTGAGGCCCTCGTCACCGAGGAACTTGGCGAAGTCCTGCGTTTCACGAAAATCGCGATAGACCGAGGCGTAGCGGACATAGGCCACCTCATCGATGGCCTTGAGCGCCTTCATGACCATCTCGCCGACCACGTGGCTGGGCAGTTCGGTCTCGCCAAGACTTTCCAGTTGGCGAACGATTGAGGACACCATCCGCTCTAGCCGCTCAGCATCCACCGGTCGCTTGCGCATGGCGATGGAGATCGACCGCATCAGTTTTTCACGGTCGAAGGGCGTGCGACGGCCCGAGCGTTTGACAATCGCCAGTTCACGCAGCTGGACCCGCTCAAAGGTGGTGAACCGGCCACCGCATTCAGGACAGTTGCGGCGACGACGGATGGCCGCGCCATCTTCCGATGGGCGGCTGTCCTTGACCTGGCTTTCCATGTGTCCGCAGAACGGGCAGCGCATGGGTTGGCTCTCCCCGTGAAACTGGTGGCTTACCTATCCGTAGATCGGGAACTTGGCGCAAAGTGCAAGTACTTCTTCGCGCACAGCCGCTTCCACCGCACCGTTGGCGTCGCCATTGGCAGACAGGCCGTCGACCACAGTAGCGATCAATTGACCGATCCGCGTGAACTCGGCCTCGCCAAACCCGCGCGTGGTTCCGGCTGGCGATCCTAGCCGCACGCCCGACGTGGTCATGGGCGGGGTTGGATCGAAGGGGATGCCGTTCTTGTTGCAGGTGATGTGCGCGCGCTCGAGCGCCGCTTCCGTCGCCTTGCCAGTCACGCCCTTAGGACGCAGATCGACCAGCATCAGGTGGCTGTCGGTCCCGCCAGAGACAATATCAACGCCGCCAGCCTTGAGGGCTGCTGCCATGGCACGGGCGTTGGTCACGACCTGCTGGGCATAGAGCTTGAACTCTGGACGCAGGGCCTCACCAAAAGCCACAGCCTTGGCGGCGATGACGTGCATCAGAGGGCCGCCCTGCAGGCCGGGGAACACCGCCGAATTGAACTTCTTGCCCAGTTCAGGATCGTTGGACAGGATCATGCCGCCGCGTGGACCGCGAAGGGTCTTGTGCGTGGTGGTGGTGCAGACATGGGCATGGGGCAGCGGGCTGGGATAGGCACCGCCAGCGATCAGACCGGCATAGTGGGCCATATCGACCATCAGATAGGCACCGATGCTGTCAGCGATCTCACGGAAACGGGCAAAGTCGATGTGACGGCTATAGGCCGAACCGCCCGCAATGATCAGCTTTGGCTTTTCACGCAGAGCCGTCGCGGCCAGTGCATCATAATCAATCAGATGAGTGACGGGATCGACCGTGTAGGGGATCGGACGAAACCACTTGCCCGACTGGTTGGCGGGGCTGCCGTGGGTCAGGTGACCGCCAGCGGCGAGGTCCATTCCCAAGAATGCGTCGCCGGGCTGTAGCAGGGCCAGAAACACCGCCTGATTGGCCTGAGCGCCGGAATGGGGCTGCACATTGGCATAGGTACAGTTGAACAGGGCCTTGGCCCGCTCGATAGCCAATGTCTCGGCGACATCAACAAACTCACAGCCGCCATAATAGCGACGGCCCGGATAGCCCTCGGCATATTTGTTGGTCATGATCGAGCCTTGCGCCTCAAGTACCGCGCGAGACACGATGTTTTCCGACGCGATCAGCTCAATCTGGGTCTGCTGGCGCTCCAACTCGTCGGCGACGCTGGAGAACAGTTCGGGGTCGGCATCTTTGAGGGATGAGCCGAAGAAAGCGTCCAGAGCACTGGCGGTTTTGTGGGCTTGCACAGTCATGGGGGGCCTTCCTTGGGATGGAATCGAACATCGAGCATGAGGGGTCACGCCAGGGTGCCCCTATTTACCGTCAAAGCCGTTTTGTTCAATCCTTAGACAGAGATTCAAACGGCCAAATGAGGTTCCGAACCGGCCAATGTCGTTGCGGTTCAGCAAAGCGCGCAAAATTTCAGGTCTGCCCCGACAAAGCACGCTTTAGCTTGCCAATAGCGATCTGTTCTAAGGCCTTTGGATTAACATTGTGCGGCCCCATGGCGGAGGCCTCCGTTCCGGTGGCCACATGGACCACCGCGCAAAGCATATAGGCACCGCGGCGGGTAAACTCGACCAAGACCTCTGATCTTGACGGCTCCGCCACCGTCTCTAGGCCGCGTGGCCGCCGAGGCGCTGCACGTTACAGCGCGACCAGAGCTTATCGAGCGCGGTGACCAGATCCTTCATCATCGCATCGGTATGATAGGGCGTCGGGGTAAAGCGCAGGCGCTCGGTCCCGCGTGGAACGGTCGGATAGTTGATCGGCTGGACATAGATATTGTGGTCACTGAGCAGCAGGTCCGAGACCAGCTTGCAGTGGTGGGGGTCGCCCACAAGCAGCGGCACAATGTGGCTCACGGACGGCATGACGGGCAGGCCCACCTCAATCATCATGCGCTTCAGAGTTTCAGCCCGCTCCTGGTGAATTTGGCGAACCTCGTCATGTTCCTTGAGCCAACGCACGCTGGCCAAGGCTCCGGCCGTCAAGGCTGGCGGCAAAGACGTCGTGAAGATGAAACCCGAGGCAAAAAGGCGAATGGCGTCGACCATATCGGTGTCACCGGCAATATAACCGCCCATGACGCCAAAGGCCTTGCCCAGCGTACCTTCGATAATGTCGATACCGTCCATGACGCCGTCACGTTCAGCCACACCAGCGCCGCGCACCCCATAGAGGCCGACCGCATGAACCTCGTCCAGATAGGTCAAGGCACCGTATTTCTTCGCCAAAGCGATGGTTCCGGCCAGATCAGAAATATCGCCGTCCATCGAATAGACGCTCTCAAAGGCAATCAGCTTAGGCGCATCAACGGGCGCAGCCTTAAGCAGGCTTTCAAGGTGTTCCAAGTCATTGTGACGGAACACTTCGCGCTGACCACCGCCGTTGCGAATGCCCGCAATCATCGAGGCGTGGTTCAGTTCATCCGAGAAAATGATCAGGCCGGGCAGGATCTTGTACAGGCAAGACAGCGCCGCCTCGTTGGCGACATAGCCCGAGGTGAACAGCAGCGCCGATTCCTTTTGGTGAAGGTCAGCAAGTTCAAGCTCAAGCTCGACATGGTGATGGGTCGTGCCCGAAATGTTGCGCGTCCCGCCAGAGCCGGAACCGTTGGCATCAATGGCTTCGTGCATAGCTTGCAGAACGACGGGGTTTTGGCCTTGACCGAGATAGTCGTTGGAACACCAGACCACGATCTCGCGCTCTCCCTGCGGCGACACCCATGTCGCGCGAGGAAAGTCACCACAATGGCGCTTCAGATCAGCAAATACACGATAGCGGCCCTCGGAACGGACCTGACCCACCGCGGCCTTGAATGCGGCCTTATAATCCATCTGCATCGTCCTTGACCCAGAGACGGACCTTTAAGCCGCCACTGTAAACGCACTCATCGGCACTGCGATTCACTCGCCAAGTCCCGAACTCTTGCAACCTAACCTACCCTGCTCAATCCACCAGAGGCGCGAAATGACGCAGCGAAGACGAGCCTCGCGGCCTGTTGCATCATGATAGCTAAGGCGCAACTAGGGCTTGGGCAACAAAATCCTTATTTTCATTCGCCTAATTGACCATTTTTATCAAGATTGATGGGACCCAGCCCTACATCTTGCGAATATCTCTAAGTGGCCTCATCTTGAGGGCTGGTTAAACCGACGAAAGCCGCGCCGTGACCCTGAACTGCAGCGACCCAGACCCATCGGACGTCGGCGTTGACCGTAATCTTGCCTATCTGACCTACGGCCTCCTATTTTTCTCGATCTTCTTTGCCGGCGCTCCGGCGCTGGTGGCCGTGGCCCTCGCCTATTCGAGGCGTGATGAGGTTTCACCCCTGATCAGAAGTCACCACCGGTTCCAGATTTTCATCTTCTGGGTCTCGTTCACTCTGGCGCTGATCGCAGGCATTTTCTTCCTGACCACGCTTCTGTCGGCCATCGCCTCGGTGATGAAGGCCGTGGACTATCAAGGCTGGGATCAACTTGACCATTTCAGCGTGGACTTCTCGAAGGTCAGCATCACGCCCGCGACCATCAGTTTAGGGGTCACCACCGTGGTGATGATGTCCTTAACCGCCATCTGGCTGGTCGCCACTTCGGCCATTGGCACCCTGCGGCTTGCGTCGGGACGGCCAATCCGTCAAAGCGGTGCCCTTCGCTAAATCCGCTTCCTGTTCGAAGGTTTCCGCTATGGCCATCGCCCCCCTCGCGCCCTACCCCGCCACACGTCTTCGCCGCCTGCGTCAGGCTGACTGGACCCGCCGGATGGTGCGTGAAACGGCTCTGACCCCCAACGACCTGATCTGGTCGATGGTCGTCCACGACGGCAAGGAAGCGCGCATCCCGGTTGCCTCGATGCCCGGTATGGAACGGCTCAGCGTCAAGGAGGCGGCCAAGGCGGCCGTTCAAGCGCGCGACCTCGGCATTCCAGCCATTGCCGTCTTCCCTCACATCGACGGGGCAAAAAAGGACGGCTTCGGTACGGAAGCGCACAATCCTAACGGCCTGATCGCCGATGCCGTCAAGGCCATGAAGGACGCCGCGCCAGAGGTTGGCATCATGTGCGACGTCGCGCTCGATCCCTTCACTGACCATGGCCATGACGGTTTGCTCGAGAACGGCCGCATCCTCAATGACGCCACCATCGAGCGCCTGATCGCCCAAGGCCTGATGCAGGCTGAAGCTGGAGCCGATATTCTCGCCCCCTCGGACATGATGGATGGACGCGTCGGTGCCTTGCGCTCAGCCT
>CALFYB010000209.1 GCA_937952995.1 uncultured Caulobacteraceae bacterium | reverse complement strand
GTGCCAACGGCACCGCCTTTGGTAACCAGGTCAGTATCGAGGTCGATGAAGAAGGCTTTGTTAGCGCCGTCTTTGATAATGGTTCAATCCGCCAGCTCTCTCAGATCGCAGTTGCAACATTTACCAACCCTGACGGGCTTAATGCTGGGACTGGAGGCCTCTTTACCGCCTCATCCACTAGCGGAAATTACATTTTGAACACGGCGGGCTCAACCGGCGTAGGTAAGATTCAGGGCGGTAACCTTGAAGGGTCCAATGTAGACCTGTCATTAGAATTCACAGGCCTCATAACTACTCAAAGAGCTTACTCAGCATCATCAAAGATTATTACAACATCGGACCAAATGCTTGATGAACTCATAAGCATTAAGAGATAATAACCAGTCCTAACGACAGGTGAATATATCGCGGTAACGTTTTGTATACTTTTGATGGGTGGAAAAGTGGAAATTAGTCAAATTTTTACTATGCCGATTAAGTCGATGTTATCGCGTCTCACCTA
Source organism: uncultured Caulobacteraceae bacterium (assembly GCA_937952995.1). Taxonomy (GTDB): domain Bacteria; phylum Pseudomonadota; class Alphaproteobacteria; order Caulobacterales; family Caulobacteraceae; genus CAISGS01. Next base: position 7,262 of record CALFYB010000209.1, on the reverse strand, counting down.
TTTTCGCCTTCAACAGTGATGGTGAGAAAGGCGAAAAGCCATGTTGCAACAGCAACGCCTCAATAGCAAAGGCGAGAAGTACGTGATCGGTCCAACCGGCGCGCCCTTGACCCTCTCGGACTTGCCACCCTCGGATACCCAGCGTTGGGTGATCCGTCGTAAGGCCGAGGTGGTGGTCGCGGTTAGCGGAGGACTTCTGTCCCTCGACGAAGCTTGCGAGCGCTACGGACTAACCAACGAAGAATTTTCGGGTTGGCAAAAGTCGATTGAAAGCCACGGGCTGGCCGGACTGCGCACGACGCGCATTCAGCAATACCGCTAGGACTATCGATCTAAAGCAAAAGGGCCGCTCCTTCACGGGAGCGGCCCTTTTCTATTGGGGTTGGGAGAAGTCGCTTAACCGGCGCGGGCCATATCCATGACCGTCTCTTCGGCTGGCACGCGAATACGCCAAGCATCCGGCCGAGCCATCAACTCACGCACGACGGCGTTGTTTAGACCGTGACCCGCAAGGATACCCTCAAACCGGCCAATGATCGGCGCGCCGAGCACATAGAGGTCGCCGATCGCATCTAGCGCCTTGTGCCGCACGAACTCGTCGCGACGACGCAGACCTTCCGGGTTCAACACGCGGTCGCCATCAATGACCACTGCATTTTCCATCGAACCGCCGCGCGCTAGGCCAATGCGGCGCAGGGCCTCAACCTCATGCAGGAAGCCAAAGGTGCGGCAGTTGGACAGTTCCTTGCGGAAAGCCGCCTCGTTCATATGCAGATCGACCCGCTGACGACCGATGGCCGAAGAGGCGAAGGCAATCTCGAAGGCCACTTCGAACCCGTCAGCCGGGGTCAGCGAGGCGCGCTTGTCACCGTCAACGACCTCAATCGGGGCTGTAATCTCAATATAGCGGCGCGGCGCATCCTGGCGGCGACGCCCTGCCCGATCCAGAAGCTGCACAAAAGGCTCGGACGAGCCGTCCATGATCGGCACCTCAGGGCCATCCAGCTCAACAACCGCATTGTCGATGCCAAGGGCGCACAGGGCGGCCATCAGGTGCTCGATGGTCGAGACCGTAACCTTGTCTGCATTGCCGATCACAGTGCCAAGCTGGGTCTGCACCACAGCCTCACCAGACACAGGCACGCGATTGTCAAGGTCCGTGACATCGGTGCGCACAAACACAATCCCAGACCAGGCCGCTGCGGGACGAACCGCCACGCGCACATGTTGGCCCGTATGCAAGCCAAGGCCTGCAAAGATCGCCGGACTGGCGAGGGTCTGTTGCTGCAATGACGCTATGGTCACGTCGAAACCTTCCAAAATGGGGAGCGGCATTCGGCCACCCAAAACCCCAGCTTGGTGTATAAACTTTGTTGCAGCGCGGCAAAACAACTCCTGTTTCGGAATGTTTCGCATCTAGGGTATTGAAAATTATAATAAAAAGAGGCCGCAACGCGACCTCAATTTAGCCTCAAATTCGGGCCAGGGCCACCCTTTTGAGGGACCCCGGCCGCTAAGGCCTAGTTGGCTAGGCGGCGCAGGAACGATGGGATTTCCAGATCATCCCCTGCTTGCGCCTCAGGCTCTTCGGAAGGACGAACTGCGGCGTTCCCTGCGTTCTGATTACGGAACTGCGGGATCGGCTCTGCAGCACGCGGTGCAATGACGGGATCTTGGCGCGGACGGCTACCGAAAAGGCTCAACCAACCGCCCTTTTGGCCGCGGCGATCATCGGTGACCCGAGGATCTGGTTGCGCATAATATTCGTCTTGCTCCACGGCTGGCGCACGCTGACCGTAGTTTATGGATGGGTTAATGCCTGACGCAGCGATCTGAGGCGAATAGCTTCCAGCGTCAGTTTCATAAGGCTGATGATGGGCGGCGAGCGGCTCAATATCCAATTCCGCCTGGTCGCTATAGATCGGGGCCTCATAGGTTTCTTGGGGCGCGGGCGCCAAGGCTGCTGCCGCACGCTGAACGAGATCCTGCTCAAAGGCTTGGGCAGGCGTCTGCATCATCACCGGGGCCTCGACCTGAGCGGCACGGGGAGCAGGCTCCGGAATCCGCAGGGGCTCAGCGCGCGATAGGCCACGCTCGACCTTAGGCTCGATAGCCGCGATGGACGCGCCGTCCATGCCCGTAGCAACCACAGAAACGCGGATCTTACCGTCCAGCGATGGATCGAAAGCAGCACCAAAGATGATGTTGGCGTCGGCATCGACCTGGTCGGAAATGGCGTTGGCTGCCTCGTCGACTTCCAGAAGGGTCATATCCAGACCGCCGGTGACGTTGACCAGCACGGCCTTGGCACCCTTGAGCGACACTTCGTCGAGCAGAGGATTGGCGATGGCATTTTGCGCCGCCAGCAGTGCGCGATCTTCGCCAGACGCTTCACCGGTACCCATCATCGCCTTACCCATCTCGGTCATCACCGTGCGGACGTCAGCAAAGTCGAGGTTGATCAGTCCGGGAAGGACCATCAGGTCGGTGATCGAACGAACGCCCGAATGCAGCACCTGATCGGCCATACCAAAGGCTTCGGCGAAGGTGGTGCGCTCGTTGGCGACGCGGAAAAGGTTCTGGTTCGGGATAACGATCAGCGTGTCGACATAGCGCTGAAGCTCAGCGATCCCGGCATCCGCCAGACGCATCCGGTGACGGCCTTCGAACTGGAAAGGCTTGGTGACGACGCCGACGGTCAGGATACCGCGCTCACGAGCGCACTTGGCAATGATCGGAGCAGCACCGGTTCCGGTACCGCCGCCCATGCCTGCGGTGATGAAGACCATGTGGGCACCGTCGAGATGCTCGCCAATTTCAGGCGCGGACTCTTCGGCGGCGGACATGCCAACCTCTGGATGGGCCCCGGCCCCGAGGCCTTGGGTAACCTGAACACCCAGTTGGATACGGCGATCGGTCTTAGAGAAGGCCAGTTGCTGAGCGTCGGTGTTGGCGACCACGAACTCGACACCCTCGAGACCCGCGTCGATCATGTTGTTCACGGCGTTGCCACCGGCACCCCCGATGCCAAACACCACGATCCGGGGCTTCAATTCCGTCGTACGCGGAGCAGACAATTGAATAGCCATCGACCAAAACCCTTCGAACCAACCTCGGCGAACCGCGCGCTAGGTGCATTTGTGGATGGCGTTAACTAAACGGCCACAATGCTTAACGCGCAGTTAACTGAATAAGCTGAGTCGGGCGTTGGTCGAGCCTTTTGGTGTAAAATTTGTGCATTGTCAGTGGGTTCCCGAATCATGTTCGGCCAAACCCGCTGTAAATTCATGTCAATGATTACTATCGCTAGCCGTAGCAGTCATGAACAGTTTTAGAACTTTAGAGGTTGTCGCTTAACCATGCTGCGATCCTGGTCAGGGTTCCCGACGAGGGATCGAGCTGCTGGGTACGGTTGCGCCCGCCCGTCAGGGCTTGGGTCGAAACCGCTTCCCGTGGACCAAAGGCCGAACGATGCAAGACCCCCGCCGCCGCGCAGAAGGCTGGACCCGAGGCGGAATCGGCCAGATGTGGCACGCGGCGCGGACGGCCCAAGCGCACAGGGCGATCAAAGACCCGCACAGCCACTTCACGTACCCCGGCGAGCTGACTGGCACCGCCGGTCAAAACAATGCCTGCACCGGCCTCAACAGGCGCGCCAGAGGCCTTAAGGCGCTCTCGTAGTAGCTCTAGGGTCTCTTCAACGCGCGGCGCAATAATTCCCTTGAGCAGCGAGCGCGGCGCAACGACAGGTCCAGCGCCTGGATCGTCACCCCGCGGCGGTGCCTCGATCATTTCGCGATCTTCATTGGCGCTGGCAATGGCCGAGCCGTGCAAGGTCTTAATCCGCTCTGCCCCTGCGATGGAGGTCGATAGGCCACGGGCAATATCAGCGGTCACATGGCTGCCGCCGACAGCTAGGGAGTCGACATGGACCAGCGAGCCATTGGCAAAGACGCTGACCGAGGTCGAGCCACCGCCCATATCGATGCAGACGCAGCCCAGATCCATCTCATCCTCTTCCAAGGCAGCCAGAGCCGACGAGAATGGTGCGGCGACGACGCCGTGGAACTGCAGGTGAGCGCGCTCGACACAGTGGCTGAGGGTCTGGAAGGCTTGATCGGCGATGGTTACCACCAACAGCTCAAGACCCAGCGCGCGGCCGGTCATAGCGCGAGGATCACGAATGCCGCGCAGACCATCAACGGACCACGCGATAGGCAAGAGGTGAATAGGACGGCGACCCTGACAACGGACCTGATTGACCGCCGCCGTGATGGCGCGGGAAAGGTCGTGATCAGAGATCGGGCGGGCACCCAACGAAACCTGCGTGCGAACGCGGCTGCTGGACAGCTGACCGCCAGCGGTTGTCACCGTCACGCCTTGAACATTAACACCGGCAACCGTCTCGGCCCGCTCGACAGCTTGGGCGATAGACTGGGTAGCCTCTTCGAGATTGATGATCGCGCCACCGCGCACACCGCGCGACTGGACATGGCTGACGCCGACCGTCTGCAAGGTGCGGTCTTCACGGCGCACGCCGTCTGGCTTCATGATGAAGCAGGTCACCTTGGATGCGCCCAGATCGACTGCCGCCACAACAGGCTGACGTCCGGCCAAGGCCTTAAGGCCTTCTCGAGCCTCTCGGCGGTCGTCTAAACGCGACATTCGGTCGAACTCCCCCACATCATGCACCCCCTGCTATCAGGCCGCCGGGGGCTGCGCCCGCCCGTGGCCTTACGGCAAGCATGTTGGGATCGCGCAGATCGATGCGCTCAAATCCCAAGTCCAATATCCGCGATTTTTGATCGATTTGATCGAGTTGGATCAAGGCCGAGTCTTCGCCCACCGCAGGCAGTTGGATGATGCCGCCATCCTTAAGACGCAGGTCCCAACGGCGTTGATCAACCCGCACCAATGCCTCCAGCCGCGACACCAATCGTGGACGAGACAGGACCATGGGCATAATGACGGGCGCGGCTTCGTTTGCGCCGACACCGACCACCAAGGGCAGATTGCTAAAATTGGCAGGGTTGGCCTCTTGGATCACCTTGCCCTCGACATCAACGACCTTGGTCTGGCCCTGATTTTGCCACACCGCCAAGCGCTGGCGCTCGACGACGGCGATCACGAGGGTGTCGGGCAACAGTCGAACGACCTTGGCCGACTTGACCCAGCCCACGGCCTCGACCTTGGCCTGAAGGGCCTTTAGATCCAGCGTAAGGATGGGTTGATCCTGATAGATTCCAGTGGCAGCGACCACGTCGGCCTGGGCCATACCTGAAGTGCCTTGGACGTGGACGGTCTTAACCTTGAAGCCCATGGCGCTGGTCTGGGTTTCGAAGGTCGTTGTAATGGCCGACGCAATTTTCTGCGGCCGATCACCGGTCACAAGGACGATGACCCCAGCCAAAACGAGCACACCCGCCAGCAGGCCGATGGTCTGAACAGGGCTTAGGGTAAAGCCGCCAAGACCTGCGGACCGTTCACGATTGTTGGCCGACGTTTGGGACGCAGAGGAACGGGGTCGAGGGGCTGTGTGAGGCGGAGCCACATTGCGGCTGGCAACCGTGGCTGCAAATTTGGCGCGTGGGTCGGCTGGGCGACTAGATCCCGCTCTTACCCCTCCCGCCATAAGCCTGCTCCACTATCCACAAAACCAAATCATCGAACCCAATTCCGAGATGTGCCGCCTGCTCAGGAGCGAGCGAAGTTGGCGTCATACCGGGCTGGGTATTAACCTCTAATAGGACCAGAAGGTCGTTAACGTTGTCATAACGAAAGTCACTTCGCGTAACACCTTGGCAACCTAAAGCGCTGTGAGCGGCCTCGGCCATGCGTAAAGCGCGCTCAAAAGCCGACTTGGGCATGTCGGCAGGCATGATGTGAGTCGAGCCACCCTCCCCGTACTTGGCGTCATAGTCATAGAATCCGGTGCGCGACACGATATCGGTGACCGTTAAGGCCTGATTCCCCATCACGGCTACCGCTAATTCCTGTCCGGCAATATAGGGCTCAACCATGACCTCCTCGCCGAAAGTCCAGTTGGGCGCGACCACTTCCTGCGGCGGGCTATTGGCCCCTTCAAAGACCAAAAATACACCGACAGAGGAACCCTCTGCATTTGGCTTAACCACATAGGGCGGCGGCATGACGTGGGATTTAGCCACATCGAAACGGTTAAAGAGCCCACCTCCTGGCACAACAACGCCTGCTGCAGCCAGCACAGCCTTGGCCTTAGCCTTGTCCATGGCTAGCGCCGAGGCCAGCACGCCTGAATGGGTGTAGGGCAGACCCAGGGTCTCCAGCACGCCTTGAACGCAGCCATCCTCACCCCACGCGCCGTGCAGCGCGTTAAAGACCACGTCCGGGCGGTCGGCCGTTAAGACCTGCGCCAGATCGCGGCCCGCATCGATTCGGTTAACCTTTGCGCCCAACCGCTCCAGCGCATCGGCACATTCACGTCCCGACACCAAGGACACGTCGCGCTCGGACGATAGGCCGCCCATTAACACGGCCACATGACGTCCAGCCAAAGGAAGGCTCATTCCAGTTACTCCAAACTCAAGTCTAAACCTTACGGCCCAGTTCTATTTCGCTGCGGCCTTTGGCGCGCGGAACTCAACGGCGCTATCGGCGACCATCCAGGTGAAGGCAGACCAGGCAGCAACCGCCTGATCCAAATCCGTGGCCTTGATCTTGTCGAGCGTGTCATCTGGCGAATGGTGCCAGTCGAAATAGTCCAGCCCGTTCTGCTTCAGGCTGGCAACCGGCATACCCAGCGCCGCCATCTCCTCAAGGTCCGCCCCGCCATCGGTGGCCGGGGCGGGATCCGCCACAACGCCTACCGGGCGCTATGAAGGGCGCGGCTCGGTCTATTGCTACGGGCAGTGGATCGTCGGGTCATCCACGGGGCAGATCGGCATTCTGGACGGCAGCACGGCCCAGCACTACGGGCAGGACGTTTGCTGGCAGTTCGAGACGCCGCTGTTCTACAACAACTCGAACAAGGGCATCCTTACGGGGATCGAGCTGGTGGGAACGCCGGGGCGCGGCAACTCTGACAGCCAGGTCATGTTTAGCTACACCAAGGACGGCGAAGTGTGGTCGGTTGAGAAGGCCACCACATCGGGCCGACTGGGACAGCGCACCCGCAAGGTCGCATGGCGTCCGGGCATCCGCTTTGAAACGTATCTCGGCCTGCGGTTTCGCGGCGTTGACGGCTCGGTCATGTCTGTGGCCCGGCTCGAATGCGATGTTGAGGC
>CALFYB010000208.1 GCA_937952995.1 uncultured Caulobacteraceae bacterium | reverse complement strand
GGGGAAAGGGCTTTATTGTGCGTCATTGCGAGCGCAGCGAAGCAACGCAGAGGACTGACACGAACCTAAGCGGATGTTCCCCTAGGTTGCTTCGGCGCGATGCGCCTCGCAATGACGCGGAAAACTATGCGCGCGCTCTTCCTCATGCTGCGCTTGCCTGTGAAAGAGAAAGCGGCACAAACACACTCCCATCCTCGCTCCCCGCGCAGGCGGGGACCCAGACCCTTACAGGCATTCTGAAATCAAACATCTGGATCCCCGCCTTCGCGGGGAACGCGGGGGTGAGGGAAAAGCGCCCTAAACCTGCGGGATATGGGTCGACAAGCGTCCGCCAACCCGGATCGGCTCAACCCGGCGCGCAAGGCCCGTGGCTGGATCGGTTTCAACGAACACGCCGCAGACGGTCGCTGGACCCGAGGCCGGTTGGTAGCGGCCCTGGCTGATGCGAGTGGTGAAGCGCCGCAAGGGCTCTTCCTTCTGGTTGCCAATGACGCTGTCATAGTCGGCGCAGGCCCCAGCATCGGTCTGGTAGGCCGAGCCGCCATTGAGGATTTGACAGTCGGCGGTCGGCACATGGGTGTGGGTACCGACGATCAGGCTAGCGCGGCCATCACAGAAATGACCCATGGCCATCTTTTCGGACGTGGCTTCAGCATGCATGTCGACAATGGCGGCGTCGCAGACCTGACCGAGCGGACAGGCGTCAAGCTCGCGGTCCACGGCGGCAAAGGGGTCGTCGAGCGCGTCCATATGGACCCGGCCCAGAAGGTTGATCACCAGAACCCGGTGGCCACGATCGGTCTCGAACAGTTGCGATCCGCGTCCCGGCGCGTCGGCCAAGGGCGGATAGTTCAGGGGCCGGATCAGGCGCGGTTCGCGGACAATATAGGTCAGGGCCTCTTTCTGGTCCCACGAATGGTTGCCGAGCGTCAGACAGTCGGCCCCCGCCTCAAACAGTTCCCGCGCCGTATTTTCGGTAATACCAAAGCCAGCCGCCGCATTCTCAGCATTGACGATGACAAATTCCAGATCGAGCTGGCGACGCAAGGCGGGCAGATGGTCCGCTAATCCGTCCCGGCCCGACTTGCCGACCACGTCACCGAAAAAAGCAAAGCGCATGTTTAAAGGTCCTCTCGCAGAGCCATATAGCGCGTCTGCGTCAAAATACCGTCCAAAGGCTGATCATGGTCTTCGCAAGGCACCTCGGCCACCCGCTGAGCGTCGAAGGCGAGCCCGATGGCCGCGACCGAACGGTGCGCCCGCAAGGCCTCAAGGGTGCGATCATAATGGCCCTGCCCATAGCCCATCCGGTGACCCAGATCATCAAAGGCGAGCAGGGGCACAATCACCAGATCGGGGTCGAGTTGCGCGGTCTCAGACGCAGGCTCGGCCACGCCAAACGCGCTCTTGACCAAAGGCTGGCCCGGCGACCAGAGGTGAAAGCTTAGCGGAAGGCCAGAGCCCTTGGGTGCTGTACGCGGCAAGACAATCTGCGCGCCTGCCGCTGCAAACCTTGCAAGCAAGGGGGCGGGATCGATCTCAGTGCCCATCGGCTGATAGCCCGCGACCACTGGGAACCGGCCCATAAAGGACTGCGGCAGCTGCTCAGCGGCGGCGGTACCGGCCCCAGGCCCCTTGCGAAAGGCCTCAGCCCGCACTGCCTTCATCTGAGCGCGCAACATCGTCTTGGCGGAAGCGGCAGAGGCGTGAACCATCGGTCTTTAAGGCCCAAGACCCTGCAACCAAGGCCGAAAGAAAAAGGGTGGCGGCGCCGTAGCAGCCGTGAAGACGTGTTCAATCCCCTCGGACCTGGCTTGCCAGGTGGGCCCCGTGTGCCCGAAACCACGGTCGCGGGCAGGAACAGGTCCCTATGAGGTTGATTAAGGTCCCCGGGATTAGAAGTCTTCGACGCGAAACACAGCAAGACCCGCCGCCCCTAAGGTAGGGGACCGGGGGCCTGACCTCAAGCCTCGAATGAAATCTAACCGCAAGCGTGCCTTAAGCAGGCTCTGCTGAACCCACCGCCCGATGGACCAGAGCCTCGATCTTGCGCGCGGCATTGTCCAAGGCCTTGGCGCTGTTCTGCTCAATCCGATTGATATCGCCAGCATAGCGCGCTGCCTCGCCCTGCGCCTTCACCAAACGATTGCGGGTATCAGTCAGATCGTCGGCCATCATCAGGGCGGCCATCAAGAACAGCCGCGCTTCGGTCAGGGTGCCGACCTCTCCGGCAATCTGACGGACCTGTTGATCAAAGACACCGGCGATCTCGGTCAGGTGGGCTTCTTGCCCGTCCTCACAACCGACCACATAGGGTTTGCCGTTAATATCAATGGTGATCTGCGCCATGATCAGGCCTCCGTATCCGATGGGGCCATCAGGCTCGAAAAGAGATCAACCTCTTCGGTCAATGCCGACTTGATGCCGCCTATGGCCTTTCCGAGGGCATTAGAGGCCTGCCGTCCAGCCTCAATCAGAGCCTGCTCACGCGCGCGGGCCGCATCCAGTTCTGCGGCCAAGCGCGAACGATCTTCGTCAAACAGGCCCGAGGCCCCCGGCTGTGCCGCGCTCATGACATCGCCAAGCCGTGCCTCCAAAAGGCTCACCGCCCGTTCCAGCCGCAAAACGGCCAGATCGACCGCATTATCTCCGGAGAGGTCTCGCATGGCATCCGTCCCTAAGGTCTGTCGCTCGCCCAAACAAAAGGCCCGCGCCCGGCGTTCAACATGAGAGCTATTCTATAGCCATGATGCAAACAGGCACAATGACTAGGTGCCAATCGACCCTTTAGGCGTCTGGGGCCTTGGGTTTCCTTGACCTCGGCGGCGCGGCATGCAACCTCCGGCACAATATTGTCTCTGATCAGGACCTCAGCATGACCGCCACCCCACAAGATATGGCAAATGCCATCCGCGTGTTGTCCATGGATGCCGTGGGCAAGGCCAAGTCCGGCCATCTCGGTGCCCCGATGGGCCTGGCCGACGCCGCCACCGTGCTCTGGTCCAAGTTTCTGAAGTTTGATGCCGCCAAGCCCGACTGGGCCGACCGCGACCGCTTCGTGCTATCGGCGGGCCATGGCTCGATGCTGATCTATTCGCTGCTGCACCTGACCGGCTTTAAGGGCGTCACCAAGCAGGAGCTCGAAGCCTTCCGCCAGTGGGGCTCCAAGACCCCCGGCCACCCCGAATTTGGCCACACCCCCGGCGTTGAGACCACCACCGGCCCGCTGGGCCAGGGCGTGACCAACGCCGTCGGCATGGCGCTGGCTGAAAAGCTGCTTGCGCAGGAGTTCAACCGCCCCGGCCACGAGGTCGTCAACCACCACACCTATGTCTTCATGGGCGACGGCTGCCTGATGGAAGGCATCAGCC
>CALFYB010000207.1 GCA_937952995.1 uncultured Caulobacteraceae bacterium | reverse complement strand
CCGGTGCCAACGCTTGGAAAATTCCGCTTACACCTGCTCTTGCTTCCAGTCCGACATCCGTCACCGACGGCCCGGTAGGCGTAGCCGTCAACGGCGTGCCGATTTTCAACCCCTGCAAACAGGGGGGATGCCAAAATGGCGACACCAAGGTTCTTGGCGAACTTGATGTCTGCAATGGCCATGCGGGCCGAGCGGACGATTACCACTATCATGCAGCACCCACCTGTTTGATGGCGGAGGCACCGACCAGCTATTGGAACACCCACCCTCTGGGCTGGGCCTTGGATGGCTTTGCGATCTTCGGCTACAACAATGCCGACGGCAGCATCGCATCGCGCGATACGGTTTGCGGTGGAAACACAACGGCTGAACCTAACGCACCAAGCGGCTATAGCTATCACGTCACCGACGCTTCGCCCTATGTCATGTCCTGTCTCAGGGGCGTTCCTAGCCCAGACCTCGCAGGCCAATCGGCGAAATACAAGCCTCTACGTCAGCCGCCCGTGACACCATTTGCGGTCTCGAACATGACCTTGGTGACCGATGAGGCGGATGGCTATCAGGTGTTGGAATTCACCTCAGCCATTCCCTTCACGACCACTGAAACTGGAAGTGATAGCTATGCCAACGCGGCAGGAACATACCGGATTCGCTATAAGGCCCTGTCCGGAACCGCATTGACGGACGCACTGGCGCAAAGTCAGAATTCGGGAAAGACCAGCTGCTGGAACTTCCAATTTCTCAACGCGGCGGGAACCTCAAGCCAACCCAGCATAAACTATTGCCGATGACGATCCGTAGCGCGTTTCGGCGGTGGGGCCCGTCCATTGCAGCGGCTGCGACGGCTTTGGCAGTTGCGGCTTGTGCCTATGGGCACGAACTACCCGAAAATCGCGCCACCCTCGTCCTGCGCGACGACCGTCATGTCGGGGTTACAGTCTATTTAAATCTGCCAGAGGCCCTGCGCAAAGCGCTCGCGCATGACCGGAGCTTTGCAGAGTTCGTCCTCGTCTACTCCGCCATGGACCCAATCCATTTCAAGGTTGCGATAGATGAGGCGGAAAGTCGAATGGCTAAGGCCATCGACATCAGGGATGAGGCCGGAGGCAAGGCACTGATGGAACGTTGGACTTGGCCAACAGCGACCGAAACCCATGCGGAGCTTCAGAATTTGGCCGCCCAACTGCTCGTCGCGCCCAAACAACCACCACATGATGACCCCGCTGAGGTTCATGGTGACCTCGTGATGGCTCGCAAAATCGACGGGTTAAGAGTGACGTTTCCCCAAGAGTTCGATGGGGTTTTGACGGTTTCCTACAGACCAAAACAGGTTTGGATCGAAAAGGGCCACGGCGTTACGGATATTCGATTTTGAACGTTGGGGCCGATAAGGCTCTAAAATATCAACAAATAATTTTCGGCTGGCGTCGGTGCGCGCAACGGGGTGGGAAGATGTGCCATTCAATAAAAATCAGGATCAATCCAGTGACGATTTTACCCACCCTGGCCAACCTTCTGAAGACAATGATGGTCATTTGCGCCCTGCCCCTACTCTACGCCTGCGGTGGTGGAGGCGGAGGTGGGGGATCTTCTGCTCCCACCCCTACGCAACCTACGCCAACGCCAACAACACCTTCCGCCGCCTTTAACGGCTCAATCCTGCTGGGGTCTCCGACGGCCACCTCCATCAAGATCAGCCTCCTGTCTCCGGACCAAAATGGTGCAGTTTCGATTGTTTATGGGACCACGACCGGCACCTATGGTCGCCAATCGACGGCGGCCAATTTGGTCGCGGGTGCGCCCTTGCTGGTGAACCTCGAAGGACTGTCTGCGGACACGCAGTATTTTTATCGATTGCAGTTCACCGCGACGGGAAGCAACGCGCCGGCCCAATCAAGCGAATATGGATTTCACACCGCACGGCCGACCGGGAGTAGCTTCACCTTCACGGTACAGGCAGACTCGCATCTTGATGAAAATTCTGACCTGGATATCTACCGGGCAACATTGACCAATATTCTCGCCGACCACGCGGATTTCCACCTGGACCTTGGCGATACCTTTATGACGGAGAAATACTCAAAGCCGCTGACGGCAACGGTTGGTGCGGCCCCGGATCAAAAGACCGTCGATGAACGCTACGTCTATGAACGGACCAATTATGGCCAGATGAGCCATTCGGTCCCTCTGTTCTTGGTCAACGGCAACCATGACGGGGAGCTTGGCTGGTTATCTAATGGCGTTGACCCCAACCTTGCGAACTGGGCGACCCAGGCGCGGCAAAA
>CALFYB010000206.1 GCA_937952995.1 uncultured Caulobacteraceae bacterium | reverse complement strand
CCTCGTTATAGAAGATCTGTGGATTGCCGCGCCCAAGATTGGAGGCAAACCAAACCACCTCCGGCACCTTGGCCAACTTGGTCTCGACATATTTTAGCGCCTCATCCGTGCGGGCCTGAACAGCCCCGTCGGGCAGTTCAATCCGCACCAAGAATTGCGGCGTTTCGGCGGGCGGAAAGAGGCTCGAGCCGATGGCCTTAAGCATCGGGAAACTGAGCAGGCAGATGGCCATAATGACGCCCAGAGCGCGCCAAGGCTTGGCCAGCGCCTGATGCAAAATGGGCCGATAGAAGGTCTGGATACCGTTATTGACCGCCTGCAAAAGACGGTTGCCCTCAGCGGCCTCGTGCTTGGGCAGGATGCGGCTGGCGAGGAAGGGAATGATCGTCAAGGAGACGATGAAAGAGGCTCCGACCGTACAGAACACCGCGACGGGTAAGGAGCGGGTATAGGCACCGGCACCGCCAGGAAGGGCCATGAGCGGCAAGAAGGCCAGCATCAAGCAAGCGGTGCAGCCGACAACCGCGAGCGCGATCTGGCCCGTGCCGTTGATGGCGGCGGTGGTCCGGTCCTCACCCTCGCGCAGACGCCGGGCGATATTTTCGGTGACGACGATGGAGTCGTCGACCAAAAGGCCGAGGGCCAGAATGAACCCGGCTATGGACAGTTGGTTGAGGTTAAATCCAAACAGCTTCAGCACCATGACCCCGATCAAAAGCGACAGGGGGATTGAGATCATCACCACCAGCCCGGCGCGAAAGCCGAGCGGCAACAGGGTGAGCAGAACCAAGGCCACGGCTATGGCAAAGTCGCGATAGAGATTGTGCAGGCGGTGTTTGACATTGTCCGACTGGAAGAAGGCTGGCTCTAACCGAACCCCGGGGGGCAGGCTGGCCCTGAACTGATCCAGCACAGTCTTCACGCCATCGGTAATATGGGTGACGTCAGTATTGTCCTTTTGGGTCGCTGTAATGAACAGGGCGCGGTGGCCATTGAAGCGAGCCAGATGTTGTGGTTCTTCCTGAGCCCAACTAACGGAGGCCACGTCGCGCACCCTTACAACCTGACCGTTGAGGGTGGCGACATTAACGCCGCCGACCTCGTCTAGGCTCTTAAAGGCACCGCCAGACTTGACGTTGAAGCGCCGGTCTCCCGCATGGACCGCACCAATCGGTGCCTCGGCTCCGGCCCCGCGCAGGGCGTCTGCGACAGAGGTCGGTGACAGACGCAACTGGGCCAATTTGGCCATATCGACGGCAACCTGAACTTGGCTGCTAGGGGCACCCCAATAGCGTGCCTCCTTGACGCCCGACACAGCATTGACCTTGTCACGCAGGCTGTGGGCGAGCTTCTCCAACCGCCTCATCGGTAAGACGTCGCTGACTAGGGCGACTTGGAAGAAGGAGACCTCGTTGGTGCCGACCTTTTTGACCTCAAGCACAGCAAGGCCTTGGGGCAAGGTGGGGCGCAGGGCATTGGCCTCGCGGATAACCTCGTCATATTTCCGATCAGGTTCGACGTCCCAATTGAACTCGACAATGACGACCGCGCCACCATCAAAACTGGTCGACCGGACCTCTTTGACATCATCCAAACCGCTCAGCACATCTTCAAGCGGCTTAGCAACGAGCTGTTCCATCTCTGTGGGTGTAGCGCCGGGCAGGACGGCGCGAACGGTCACCAGCGGAAACGGAAACTGAGGATCTTCGGAGCGTGAGATGCTGGTGAGGGCGTTGAGGCCCAACAGAACCATCAGGGCGAAGGCCACCAGCGTAAATTGCCAGCGGCGAACAAAGAAGGTGGCCGGATTAAAGCTCATTTGGCGCGGCCAATAGAGGCGCGATCAATCACCTGAACCTTTTGGCCATCCGCGATCAAACCAGCCCCGGAGGTAATGACCTTGGTATCGGATGCAAGACCTTCAATCAGGGCATCGTCACCATCAAAGCCTCCGAACGTCACTTTGGTCTGCCGGGCGATGCCGCCCTTGGGATCAAACCTTAGGACCAAGGCCGTTTTGCCGTCAGCCTCCATAATCGCCTCTGCCGGAACGCGGGAATAGGCGGTCATGGTGCTGGCCGCGGCTAGTCCGCTGGCGTCGATTTTGGCGCTGGCGATCAGACCGCTGCGCAGGCCTGCTGTGGGCGGCAGCGTGATCTCAATATCGATAGCCCCGCTCTGGGCCCCCGCGCGCTGACCGATGCGGCTTACCGAACCGGTTAGGGTCTGATTGGGTAGGGCGTCGAGCGTGATCGCCGCGCTCGCTCCTAGGCGGATCTTGCCAATATCGCGGTCTGATAAGGGAACGCGCAAGACGAGGGGGCTGGCTTCGTCGGCGAGGCTGAGAACCGCTTGGCCGGGCTGTACGACCTCTCCAGTCTGGGCCGACCGGGTCAAGATCACACCCTTGGAGGGCGCGGCCAGATTGGCCCAACGCCGGTCAAAGGCGGCGGCGTCATAGGCAGCTTGCGCCGAGGCGGCGGCGGCGCTCTGAGCCTCGGCGCGCTGGCGGCTGACTATGCCCGCGTCGGCGAGCTTCACATATCGCGCCTCATCCTTGCGCGCCCGGTCCAAATCCGCAGCTGCTTGGCGAAGGCGCGACTCTACAGCGGCCGGGTCGAGCCGGGCTAGAACCTGACCGGCCGAGACCTCATCGCCCTCGTCGACGGTCAGCCCAGTGATGACGCCGGGAATGCGGAACGACAGCACCATCTCGCGTTGGCGGCGCAATGCACCGGTTACAGACAGGGTTTGACCGCTATTGGGTGCCACCAAGCCAACGATTTCGACGGTCGGCAATGGCGCATCGACCACTGCCTTGTCTTTGCCGCCGCATCCGGAAAGCAGGGTTAAACCGAGGAGGACCGGCAGGTAGGTCGCTGTAAAACGGTAGTTTTGCACGGGAAGCCCAATCTGGTGGTCGCGCTCATCACACCGATGATCGGATCCATTCTTGAGACCATAATATTCGCAACCTTAGCGGTCAATCAGGGTTGGGAAAAAGCGCGTGCGCGAGCCTAGACTGGCCGATCACCGACAATGGTTACGCGCTCCATGCGTCGCACAGCTGGCCAGTAGTCAGACGCCGCATAATGCTGGCTGGCGCGATTGTCCCAGAAGGCGATGGAATGGGGCTGCCAGCGGAAACGACACTGATATTCCGGGATCGCGGCCTGGGCATAGAGGTGCTTCAACAAGGCGTCGCTTTCGGCCTTGTCCATCCCGACAATGTGCTGGGTAAAGGCGACATTGACATAGATGGCCTTGCGACCCGTCTCTGGGTGGGTGCGCACGACGGGGTGCTCCATCATCGGATAGAGCTTGTTGAAGGCTTCGATCTCTTCGGGTGTCTTGCCTTGCTTGGCCATGATTTTGCGGAAGTGCGCGAAATCATGCAGCGCGACGGCCCCTTCGATCTTGGCCTTGATCTCGTCGGACAGGCCGTCATAGGCCGCATACATATCGGCAAAGAGGGTGTCGCCGCCAATCGGCGGGATCTCGATGGCCCGCAGGATCGAACCCAATGACGGCTTTTCGCGCCAGGTCACATCGCTGTGCCAGAAGTTCTCCTTGCCCCGGCTTTCCCGATTATGGGTGATGGCCAAGACTTCAGGATAGCCGGGCTTTTCCGGTGCGAAGGGGTGAACCTCTAGGCCACCGAAATTGCGGGCAAAGGCCAGATGCTGGTCGGTGTCGATCTCCTGATCTCGGAAAAACAGCACCTTCCAGTCCAACAGCGCCTGCCGGATCGCCGCGACCTGACCGGCCTCAAGAGGCTGGCGCAGATCAACGCCGCCGACCTCTGCGCCAATGGTTGGCGTCAGAGGCGTTAGGGTCAGCCCATCAAGGGCAAGGTTACCAACAAGCTGCGTCATCTTCGTCTCCTCAGTGGGCTGAGCCCTATTGGGCGGCCGCCACGGCGGGCTTTTTCACATAGACCGTTTGGGTGTTGGTATATTCCAGCAGGCCTTCGAGCGCCCCCTCGGAGCCAAGGCCCGATTGCTTGTGACCGCCAAAGGCACCAAGCGGAGACAGGTGCTGTGTCTCGTTGATCCAGACCGTCCCGGCGGCAATGCGCGAGCTAATATCTAAGGCCTTGGCCTCATCGGCCGTCCAGATTGAGGCGCCGAGGCCATAGGGGCTGGCATTGGCCCGGTCGATGGCCTCTTCCAACGTGTCGAAGGACAGCAGCGGCAGGACGGGGCCGAACTGCTCTTCTTGGACAATGCGGGAATCTTCAGGCGGATTGTCGATGATGGTGATCGGCACGAAATAGCCCGGCGCAGGCGAGGCCTCGCCGCCCATCAGGAACTTGTAGCCCTTGGCCTTAGAGTCCGCGATCAGGTCGAGGACCCGCTCATATTGAAGCTTGTTGTTGATGGGTCCCAACTGGGTGCCCTGTTCGGCCCCGTCGCCCATCTTGACGGTCTTGGCATAGTCGACGATGGCGGTCTTGAGCGGCTCATAAATGTCTTTGTGGACATACATGCGCTTGGTGGCGATGCAGATTTGACCGGAATTGCCAAAGGCGGCCCAGAACAGCTTTTCGGCCACTTCGGCCACATCAACATCGGGCAGGACGATGGCGGCGTCATTGCCGCCCAGTTCCAGCGTCACGCGCTTCAGGGTCTCGGCAGCGCTGGCCATGACCTTGCGGCCGGTGGCGCTGGAGCCGGTGAAGCTGATCTTGTCGATGCCGGGGTGGCTGGTCATCCAAGGACCGAGCGCATCACCGCCGGTGACGATGTTGAGCACGCCATCAGGCAGAACGCCGCGCAACAACTCGCCCATGCGCAGGGTGGTTAGGGGCGTGAAGGGCGAGGGCTTGAGGACCACGGTGTTGCCAGCCAGCAGGGCGGGCGCGACCTTGAACATGGCCAAGATGATCGGGAAGTTCCAAGGCGCGATGGCTCCGACCACACCGATGGGCACATGGCGGGTGACGCCGTGCCGCTCAGCGCTCTCTTCGACGACCTTTTCTGGAATTTCGAGGGTCGAGGTGGCTTGGCACCAGTAGGCACCGCCGAGGATGTCGCCCATGGCCCCTTCGTGCGGCTTGCCCTGTTCGGAGGTCAAGAGGCGCTTCAGTTCTTCAACATTGCCGCCCAAGACCCCGGCGATCCCCAGCAGGGCCTCGCGGCGCTTTTCGATCGGCGTGGCCGACCATTGGGGAAAGGCCTTGCGGGCGGCGGCAACGGCCTGGTCCAGCTGTTCGGGCGTACAGTCGGGGGCGCTGCCCACCACCTGTCCGGTAGCGGGGTTCAGGACCTCAAAGGTCGAGGTCCCGGCGACGGCCTTGCCGCCAATGGTCATGGTGTAGGGGGTTTCGGCGGTCATCTGTTCGCTCCCGGACGTCAGGTTTTTGATCTTTTTTGTCTGGGCAAGACATTGGCGTCTTGCCCGGCTGGACGCCAGAGGTTTGGCGACAAAAATTTGCAAGGCCAGAGCGCGCCTGACCCGACAATGGCGG
>CALFYB010000205.1 GCA_937952995.1 uncultured Caulobacteraceae bacterium | reverse complement strand
ATGCAGCAGGCCGATGTCATAGAAGCCCATGCCCGGCACAAAAGTGTACTTCACAAAGGTCGTGCGAGCATCCGGAAGCTCTGACGTGTCCTCGTTATAGTTTCGAACGATCGACAGGATCTGGCGAGACGTCAGATCGATCGTCACTCGATAGGGAATTTCAAGGCCGCTGATCTTGCCCTTGTGCTTGTGCTCGAAGCCCGCAATATCAAGCTCGCAATAGCACTCGTAGATCTCCCGATCCCGGTCCTCAGGGCTTCCGGCGTTGGCATCTAGGCCCTGCTGGTTCTTTTCCTCGCGCTGCAGGCTATCGAGCTTCGGCGCATTGGGCATGCCCAGATCAATATCGCGATAGACGCCTAGGATCTGTAGGCGCTTGACCGTCGAGGGGCGCATATAGACGCGGTGCGTCACGCGCTTGGCGTTGGACAGGTCCGTGGCGCTGTTATTGACGATCAGGTCGTCGGCATCGACAGATTCACTGACCGGACGATTGCGAAGAGGGCAGAAGTAGACCTTTTTGAAGGACGTGCCGCCAAAACCCAGCATCAGCAGCATGCGATCGGTGTCTGGGTAATATTCTTTGGCCGTTGCGGTCAGATAATGGTTCAGATCGCGCTCGAGGGCGTTGGCAAGCTGGTCTTCACGCAGTTCGGCGTTGTTGTCGTCGTTGCGGATCTTCACCGGCCCATCTGTGGGCAGCATTTCAGACCGTGCATTGGCCTGAAAGCGCAAGACGGCCTCCAAAAGCAGGGGGTGGCGCACTTGGCTCATGCCCTCGACCGGCGCACCGTCTGCAGAACCGCCAGATTTGCCAATTTCGATCTTCAGGCCAAGAAGCTTTACGCCCAGACTGCGCTCTTGGATCCATTCCTCACGACTTTTTAAGTCGGACTCAATGCCGCGTAGCAGTTCTGACGAAATGCGGCCCAATTCACCGTCGCCGATCTCATCGACAAGGTTATCGAACCACTCAAGCGGCCCACGGTTGGCTGATTCACCCAGCGGCGTGCCATCAAGAGACACGGTGACGGATCCGTCGCCATGTTCGATCTTGATGATGTTGCCCTTTTCGTCATGGTCGGCCATATCTTCGGCCTCATCGCCCATTTCGATGACGACATCGTCCATATCGGGCTCAGCAGCGGCCCCAAGGCCGCCCTGACGGATGTTCGGTGTCAAACCGGGTGTCATAGCCATGTTATTCGCCCTCTATCCCGGCATCACGTAGGCATTCCATCTCGTCTTCGAACAGACGAATGCCCTCCATTGCGGCAACATTATCAGTTTTTGCGCGGATGTTGTAGGTGCGGGTTCGATCAAACGGCGCAAGGCCCGTAACGACCACCTCCCAGAGCGGCTTGGGGCCAAATTCGATCTTTTCGACCGATGCGGTCGCCAAAATTCGATCGGTAATCATCGCTATCGTTCCTATGAGGGGTAAAGTGGAGGCAATTGGCCGCCGGGATAGGTCTTAAGGGACTCAATCTCTTCAATTCGCTCCGCACCACGGGTCAAAAGCCCTATGTCACGCATGTGACGCAGCGCCTGAGACACCGTATCGACCAAATCGTCGTGCTTTCCCTTAGGGAACTGTCCAACTTGGGTAATCAGGGCCTCTGCCCACGACCGATCGGGCGCATAGATCATGCCCTCGGCAAACAGATGCTGGATCGAATAGAGGCGAGACAGCTTGTCTTGGCTCTTTGGGTCATGAAGCTGCACGCCAAAGCGTTCATGACTGTACAGACGTCGGATTTCCTGCGCCACAGAGTGTCCGGCGGCCTTGTTTTCGATCAAGAGCACGTCAACCTTAAGCGACCGGCACGTCTTGGCGACCTTTTCGACCAGTTCGTGAATCTCCAGACGCTCCTGCCACGCATGCATCAGCATGACCTTGGGCGCAGCGTCCATATAGGACCGGTCGATATACATTGGCCGACCGTCAGCATCCAAAATCCGCGACGCCTGCGCCGTCGTTTCGGACGTGAAGACGCCCCAGATGCTCAGGGCGCTAAAGTCATTGGTCGTTTTGGTCGTGTAGGCGGTGTCCAGAGACGCCACGACGTAATCCATCGGCGGGAAGGACGGATCCTCCCACAACTGCCACCAGTCTCGCTTGATGACACCGCCCCCGGCGGGCTCAGGACGCTGCTGTAGCTGCCCGGCGGCGGAGAACGGACCCAAGGCACGCTCAAGCTTGGTGACCTCCCTGTCGCCAAACCGCTCAGGCCAGAGCAGATCGCCCGCTTCCTCTCGCGGATCCTTCCAGCCGATACCAGACACAAACGACCGCTCAGGCTCATAGCGCATGGGCAGCATCAGGTGCGTCCAGTCATCGCGCTCCTTCTCAAGAATATGGCCTGTCAGATCGTCTTCAGCCAAACGCTGCTGGATGATCACGAACGCGCCGGTCTTGGGGTCATTAAGACGGGTGCTCATGGTGCCGTCCCACCACTCTTTGGTGCTCTCGATCGTGGCCTCGGAGAAGGCTTCGGACGCAGCGTTGGGGTCATCGACCACGATGATCGATCCGCCCTCGCCGGTCACCGCCGCGCCAACGGACGTAATCAGGCGCTCACCGCCCTTGTCATTGGAGAAACGGCTCTTGGTGTTTTGGTCGCTGTTGAGGCCAAACCGATCGCCCCACATGGATTGATACCAAGGGCTTTCGATCAGGCGACGGCACTTGACGCTGTCTCGCAAGGTCAACTGCTGGGCATAGGACGCATGCAGGAACTGCACGCCCGGCCCGCACGTCGCACTGCGATAACTTTGCGCCCACGTCCACGCAGGAAAAGCCACCGACGTAATCGATGACTTTCCACAGCGCGGCGGGATGTTGATGATTAGGCGCTTGATGTCCCCATCGACGACGGCCTGCAGATGTTCTGCCACCGCCTCGATGGGCCATCCGTCTGTCCATGGGGAGCTATCGATGTAGCGCCACGCATGGGTCAGAAACAGATAGAGGCTGTCTTCGTATTCGGCCCGATCAAGATCGAGCAACTGTCTTTTGGCATCGACCGTCAGACCACCGAGATCAACCTTCATTGGCCTCAAATTCCTCTTGTTCGGAGGCGTCGCTATCGTCTTGGCTCTGCTGCGTGATCGCCTTTTCGAGGATCTCACGCAAGGAATCGCGCTGCTCTTGGGTCAGGTCGCGGCTATCGACCGTTTGCGTGCTGGTCTCGCTTTGGATCGGGTTGCCGTCTGGGCCGGTAAGCTCAGTGCGGTTTGTCTCACGCCAGCCAAGCTGCGTCTTCGCCCAGAACATGGCCGCAGGGGCGCAGCTTTTGTGGTTGATGTCGGTAGCGATGGCAAACAGGGTCGAGACGACCTTGAAGTTCTTCTCGCCCTTCGCCTTTTTAAGTTCAGCGGGATAGTATTTGACCAGCGTATCGACGTGCAGCCCCATCATATCGGCGACCTGAAGGTTGGTCATGCCCATGCCAGCAGCATCGGCCACCTTTTCGCGGCTTTCGTCTGTGGGTACATGGGCTGGTCGTCCGCGTCGGCGTGGTGCGTCGGTCATGGGTGCATCCTATTCATTTCGTCTAATATATCTGTGCGTCGGTCGAAAAACTAGCCCTCCTTTTAGGTTGGATTGCATGGCCAAGCCTCGATCTGAGCCTTGAGGATCAGCAATGGCGCTGAATCGTTTCTGGTTGCTGCGTGACGGGTGATGTAGCTGACCACGACGTCCTTAACCTGACCGACCGTAACGCCTGCAGGGGCGCAATAGGGCTTGGCCTTGGTGGACAGGGCCCACAGGCTCAGCGTAGCGTCGGATCCGCGAATATATCCAAAGCATGTACCGCGCTCCCAAGCGTCAGAGCTTGTGCAAAAGCCCAAAAGCTCATTGCCGTCATCCGGCACCACGTCTCTGGCCTGCGTGGCCGCAGGCATAAGCACGATCGTGATAGGTAGAATTAGCTTCAATAGATTGTTCATGATCCAATTCCATTCAGAACGATTTTCGCGTGAGCCAGAAGCCAAACGCATGTGTACCAAGAGAAGCAGGCCGCCGGTGCGAGCACCAAGACGGCAATGAATGCGGTGACAATTCCTGTCACCCATGAGACGGCTTTATTGCTCATTGGCGCCTCCAATTCCGATATATTCGGGCAGCACTTGGTCGCTTAGGCCCTTTCCATCAAGCCAATTGTCCAAAATCTGATGCAATTTTTCACGATCAGCCTGATGGCGAAGAACAATCTCGCCTCTAGGCGAGTACACCTGTTCAGTGTCTTTCACCCACGCATCGAACCCGAAGCCTTTAACGATTTCAAGGCAATCTCCGTGGGCCGTCATTTTGATCGGTTGGGTGTAGTCTTTACCCATAAAACTTAGCCATTCTTTATCGCTCATCACTCCCCCTCCCCTGCCTGTAGGGCGGCGCGGGCCTCATCGCGTTGTCGGCGTACCCCTGCATACATGTTGTCAATCTGTGTAATTATCCCCGCGACTGTATCGCATGGTTCCCAGTCTGGGCTTTTGCGTCTGTACTCTGATCTCCATATACTTTGCGCCAGTGATAGTGCTTCTCTGTGCGCCCTGCCCAGAGCCTCACGCAGTTGCTCGATCTGCGCCGCCTGTTCCGCAACCGCTCGCTTATGCCAATGAACAACCTGAAACATCGTATGGGGGTTGCGAGTGCAACGACAGCCGCCGTTTGTGTGCATCCCGGGGCGAACGTGAACGATGCAGCCCCCATCGCCGCAACCGCCGATGTGCTCCATATGGCCGCGCAAAACGTCTACCTGATTGATCATGACGCTTCCCCTGCCTGTAGGGCGGCGCGGGCTGGAAATTTTTCTATCAACGCTGCTTCAGCCATATTCACCGCCAATAAGTCTCGGTCGTGATGTTTGATAGTGGCGGCAGTTAAGTGCTTAATTTTTTTCAGTAAAAATTCATCTGAAAGGTCCCAATCAAACATGGATTGAAACATATCAATTTGAGCACGAAACGAGCCCATCATCATTTTGTAGGCGTCCGAAAGATTTTGAACCCTAAACAATTCATCGCGCAACTGTTCAATCTCAGCCTGCATCTGTTCGACGGTTTGAAACGGTTTTGGATCTGATGACTTCCACGTTATGCCGCTATCTTTGGATTTGACCACGCTCATGCCGCGTCCTCCGGCTGGGTGATGATGGCGTAGTGGGTGATGACGGGCCAACAAATGTTTGCGGCCCGATCCGCGATAAAAGCCCCGCTTGCGTATCGCACACAAACATATTTATGTGACTGAACAGGCCACTGGCCCTTTCCGTCATGCTTAACCCAAACCATCCCCGGATTGGCCACATCCCGCTCCAGTTCGCGGCCTCGCTTGATGCCAGCAAGGGCCACGTCGATAACTTCATCTATGATGTCATCCGCCCAGTAATTGCGGAGCCTTTCAGCCTCAGCCAAATCAGGATCGACCGGCTCTGGCGGCGTCCAGCCTTCGCGGGCTAGGCGGGCGGCGATGAGGGAAATATCAGGCCAAATACCGGGAAGGCCCGTGAGCCTTTTTGCCTCTTTTACCCGCGCCATGTCTAATTCATCTTCATCGGTCATCAGATCGTCCCCTCCTGCACCATGGCCATCACGGCCTCGTTAACGCCATTGCTGGCCTTTTGGTAAAGCTGCCACGCCCTCTTGTTGCGCGAGCGTGTCCAGAGCCTAAAGGCCTGCTGCTGCTTCACCTGAGCCGCCCTGAAGCGTTTCTGCGCATCTGTGGCCATGTCATGCCTCCGTCGCTTTTCTGATACGCTCATTAAGATCCTTGGCTACATCCATGGCCGTTTTGCGGACCAAATCTTCAACCTGAAAGATAGCCTCATCAATCACGGCCATATCGCCCGCACAGGATGCGGCAATCGTCGTGCCCATGTTAAAGATTAGGGATGACATAATAGCTTCCAGAGCAGCGTCGAAGCCCTCCTCACCGACAGTCGCCGCTCCCAACAATGCGCTTTTTAATGACGAACTCAGGATCGTATGGAAGTCCTGAGGCGACATGGGCTGGCTTGCGTTAATCAGTTTCATTGGTCGCCATCCTGCATGTGCGATGAGAGAAATAGTCTGCGAAGCCAGCGCGGGATCCTTTCGACATCGCGCCTATAGGCCTCGATCTGAGCGCGATAGTATTTTCCGTCCTCTTGGTGCCGGATCCTTGCGGCAGCGTTTTGCGCCTCCTTGATGTTCAGGGCCTTATCGTATTGTTGGGCCGCGACCTGAGCGAGACCCTCAAGCTCAGCAATCTTCCCCTTAAGCTCCTCTCGATAGGACTGGAGCCCATCGACCACTTCCACATAATTGGCGATGTCCTTCTGGTATTGGTCAATGCCAGCGGTGAGGCGCTCAATGGTCTGGGCGCGTTCGCTGATCACCTTCTCCAGCCGGGCAACTTCATCCTTAAGGGCTTCGATCTCACCAACCTTGGGATCGGTCGCTTTTTCGTAATTTTCAATTATCGTCTTCATCCCCCGCAATCTAGACTCAAGGGCCTCGATCTTGTCGCGAGCCGCAGAACGGTCGCATACCGCCTCTTGAAGCTCAGCATCCAGCCGAAGGCATCGCGCCTTCCAATTGGTGCGGATAACATAGGATGTTTCGCCCTTTGGCGCTTGAGAGGGCATTACGCCCTTCTTTGATTTGGTCATGATTGTGGTCCTATTAATCTGTCGCGCTCCCTGAGCGCATTCTCCAGCCGGGTCAGGTCTTCGCTGTCAATCCGGCGGAGGGTTTCGAGGGCTTCGATTTTTAATTTTAAAGAATTGACCACCAACTCAAGCAGCTCGTTGTCTTTTGAAAACTGCCTGTTTTCCTTCCTAAGAATGTCGTTTTCGTGGTTTACCTTCTTGAGCCTTTGGTCCCGCATATTGGCTCGCTCGCGCCATATGGTGCGGACCTCAGTGGGCGAATAGCCTTTTGGCTCTGGAAGGGGCGACGCCCCCCCCCTTCGCTTAGCCATGGTTACAGCCCCCCGATCGCGGACAGGTACAGGTCGATCAGGGCCTCAAGCTCAAGGCGGTAGGCCGGATCCATGCGGCGTAGGGCCACAATCTTGCGGATCACCTTGACGTCGTAACCTTCGGCCTTGGCTTCGGCGTAGACCTCCTTGATGTCCACGGCGATGTCGTCGTGGTCTTGATTGAGGCGCTCAATGCGCTCAACAATCGTGCGGAGACGGGTTTGTGCTTCGCCATTGAGAACGTCGGCGGTTGCGTTGTCGGTCATGCGCTTATTCTCCCTTCAGGAAGGCGAGGAAGGCTTGGGCGATCTCGACGGTGTCATCAGTGCCTAGATTATTTTTAGCGCATATCGCCTGATAGTTCAGCGCACGGTCCAGCGCCTTAAGGCGAAGGTCGGTGTCTACGGTCCCCTGCATGTCGCCAATCATCTGGTCGAGAAGATCAAGAAGCTGATCCTTGTTTAGGTCTTCGGCGGCGATGTCGTGGGTTTTGGTCTTGTCGGTCATGTGTGGTCGTCCCTATAGAATTGAGCCATTGCGGCGTGCGTCGTTTGTTCGACAGATGCAATGTGGCATGGGTTGGTATTATTTCCAATAGGGAAACGGATTTATTTTATATCCCCCCCATGTTTTTTTTGGTCGATGGGGGTGGGGGTGTTGGGATGGTGGGCGTTTTTGGCATTTTTGGGCGTATGACGTTGGTGTGCGCGCATACCCACCATAGTATCTTCGCTGTGGCACAGGGGGGTGTCGGGGGGTCGTTTTCACTTCGTTTTTCGACCGGAAACGACCGGCATCGCAGCGCAGCATGCCTATCCCTTTGATATCGTTGATCTTTCTGTCGCGCTGTCGCTCGCGCCTTCGCACATGCAGCATGAGATGGGCACGCCGACCCAGCGTGTCGCTGACCTCGCGGCGCTTGACCCGCAGGGCGATACGTCCTATCGTGGTCGGACCTATCACATCCAATGAGGACCATACGATGACCGACTATCCCAGCTATGACGGCCTGAAGGCCGGAGGCTTCCCACGCCTTGCGCAGCCCACCAACGATGAACTCCTGAGCAGAGCCCAGACCCAGTGGGCGATCACCCACCAGCGCCTGCAGGACCACTATGACGCCCAGCGCCTCGCCGCCCTGCAGGCCCGCATCGGCCCGCTGCACGTCGTCAACGGCCACATGCCGCTCGCAGCGGGCGAGGTGGCGGAGCTACGCCCGAAGCTCACCTTCACCTACGTCATGGGCGCGCTGGTCGATCTGGGCGCGACGCTGGGCTTCATCGCCTTCGTCATGTTCCTCATGTCGAGGGCAGGCGCATGATGACCGGCGAGCAGTACAGAGCCCTGCTGGCGCGCAATCATCTGCGTCAGGCGGACGCCGCGTGGATCTGTGGCGTCGGGGAGCGTCAGGCGAGGGCGTGGGCGGCCTTGGGCGACAAACCCATACCGCAGGCAGCGGCGCTGCTGCTGACCGCCTACGACGAGCTAAAGATCACCGCTCGATGGCTCGTCGAAAAGATCGGCACCGCTCCCGATTAAACCTGTTGACAGGACAAATCACCCTATGGCATAGGTTGGGGGCGGGGCGATGTGCCTCGTCGCCCGATCCTATGGAGCCATCCGATGACCCCAGCCCAGCACCAGCACCACATGATCGTCAAGGCCATCTCGGCCTGCAGCGCCAAGCTACGCTCACGCAAGCGCCACGACATCGCGGCACGCCCCTATAACCAAGCCCGCCTTGATGAACTCAGAGCAGAGCGCGACGCGCTCCTCGCATCCATCCTCGCAGCCTAAGGACCACGACCATGACCGAGACCGTCCACACCGCCTACTCCGTCCACCGCCGCAACGGCTGGACCGTCTATCGCGCCGTGGCCATCGTGCAGCGCGACGGTGCCACCTTCCGCCACACACGCCGTGTCGGCATAGGCGACAGCGCCCAAGAGGCGCAGGACGACGCCGTGGCCCACGTTATGACCACATACCGCGACGAGGACATGATCGCGCCTCACGCCATCGTCCACCACGGCAAGCGCAAGGCCCTGTTGATCGACACCAACCAGTTCTAACACCCACGCCCACGACGCCCCGTAAGCCCGCCAGTTTGACCGCTGGCGGGCTTTCTGCGTCAGAACGGGATATCGTCATCCAGATTGTCCGTCAGCCCTGCACGGCTGTCTGGCAGCCTCAGCAGCGGATCGTCGATCGACGAGCGCACAGCGACCACCGTAGCGCCGGGGAACGACCGCTTCACAGACTGGATGAAATGCCCGCCCTCGACCATCCGGGCGACCTCCTCCAGCGTCCATAGCTCGACGTCACGCCCTCCTGCGTCGTAGGTTGCCGCCTCCGAGGCGCTACGGGCGAGCGCCAGCACCCTTCCGTTGGCGAGGGCTATCTCCAAGACCCCAGACGCCAAACGCGCCTGTGCGGTCTCCGTAGCGACCCGGTCAGCCGCCTGCCACGCCTTGATCATGCGCTGGGCCTGCACGCGCACCGCCTCCAGATCGCCGTGGTGGATCGCATGGTTGACCAGATACCGCTGCCGGTCGAACCGCTCGCGCAGATCGACATCGACCAGCATCCGCAAGCGGCCTGCGCCCCACCGCCGCTCCATCTTGATCGCCACTGCGTCCATCTCATCCAGCGCCGCCTGCCCCGCAATGTAGGTGCCGGGCGACCGCTGCCAGTCCGCCGCTGCCGGTCTTGCAGCCGCCTTGGGCGCGGCCTTCTCATACTGTTTCGCCATAGGGATTTCCTTATTTAAAGATCGGCTTTATTGATTATACCTATACAACCTAAACGATCATGCCAACTTGCTCAATAACCCAGTCCAGCATCTCTGGGAACTGCTCCTCCAGCAGCTTCGCAGATCGGTTTCGAGCAGCCACCCCATTCTTCACGCCAATTTGGTAGAGACGCTTCTTGGCGTCCTCCTTAT
>CALFYB010000204.1 GCA_937952995.1 uncultured Caulobacteraceae bacterium | reverse complement strand
AGACACTCTTTCCCTACACGACGCTCTTCCGATCTATCGGCCTTGTCGCTGAGGCCCAGTGCCGCCAAGAGGGCGTCGGTCTGACGCTCAGCCTTGGGCACGCCATAGAGACCGGCCTGAACCTCGAGCGATTCGCGGGGCGTGAAGAAGACGTCGGCGGCCAGTTCTTGCGGCACGACGCCGATGGCGGCGCGGGCATCGCGCGGGCGGCTGTCGATATCGCGGCCCCAAATCGAGACCGTGCCCGCCGTCTTTTGGGTCAAACCGGCCAGAATATTGATGAAGGTCGATTTTCCCGCCCCGTTCGGCCCCAAAAGCCCAAAGATCGAGCCGCGCGGCACAGCCAGATCAATATGATCGAGCGCCGTCTTGGCCCCCGTGGCGCGTGTGGCAGGGTAGGTCTTGACGAGGCCGCGCGCCTCGATGGCGTAATCAGGAAGGGTCATAGCCCTAGGGTATTGGCGGGTGGACGGGTCCGCAAGCAAAGAGAAGGATTTTGCCGAATTGACGCCCCATCGGCCGCGCCTTAGTTATGCGCCGTTGGCCCCTGTTCTAAAAGGGCGTGGGCCAAGGGTCCGATGAGAGGAAGCTGCGCCATGACCGCTAAACCCACCGACACGGCAGGCCCTGCGGGCGAGGTCGTCTATGTCCATGGTCACCGCATCGCCTGTGACGGCGTCGGCGGCGCGCTGGGCCATCCGCGCGTGTTCCTAGAGATGGGCGACGAGGCCTTTGTCGACTGTCCCTATTGCGACCGCCGCTTTATCCACACCGAAGCCAGCCCCAAGTCCGCTAAGGCTGAGGCCCAAGTACCGGGCGTCTATGAGATCGGCGGCGGGCACTAGGCCCCCTCCCCCATAGGTCAAAAGAGGTCCCCCGAGGCCCCCTAGCGGGCCCTCGGGTTTCGTCTCGTCAGTCAAATATGTCGAACAGGTCAAAGCGCTTTTTCTTGCCGCGCTTATAGTGATCGTCGTCGTCATCATCGTCTTTGTAGCGCCTCGGTGGCTCTTGACGGCCATAGGGCGCTTGGTAGGCCGCGCCTTGCGGCGGACGCGGCGCAGAGGTTTCCGGCGGGGCAGACGACCCTGCGACCAGCTTTTCCAGCTCGCCGCGATCCAGCCAGACCCCGCGACAGGTCGGGCACATATCGAACTCGACGCCCTGACGGTTCACAGCGGTCATGGACTGATTGCAGTTGGGGCAAAGAAGCAGGGGCATAGGTCATCCTTCTGAACAGTGTGAAAGGATGCGCTCGACACCAAAGGTCAGGGTGTGGGGTGGGGGTAACCCTAGAACCAGCACCGAGCGCACCCGATGCGGTCCGACATCACGCGCCACCGTCAAAGACAGTCGCAAACGCCAGAGGGGCCCGGTCCGCTTATCGGATGTGGGTAAGCGAGGGCGGCGATTCAAGGGGGCGGCGGAACAAGCCCCTAGTGACCAAAGCGCAGGACCGGCCTATTCTGGGGGTATGACCGAATCCGCTGACACCTCGCCCGTCCTTGCCACCCCGGAACATCCGCCTGTGCGGCTCTATCTGGTCGATGGGTCGGGGTATATTTTTCGCGCCTATCACGCCTTGCCGCCGCTGACGCGCAAGTCGGATGGGATGCCGGTGGGGGCGGTCCAGGGCTTTTGCAACATGTTGTGGAAGTTGCTGGTCGAGATGCGGACCGCGCCCGATGGGCCGACCCATCTGGCGGTGATTTTCGACCAGTCGGGCAAGACCTTCCGCAATGATCTCTATCCCGCCTACAAGGCCCACCGCCCGCCTGCGCCGGAGGACCTGATCCCGCAGTTTGCGCTGGTGCGCGAGGCGACGCGGGCCTTTGGCGTTCCGGCCATCGAGCTGGCCAACTATGAGGCTGACGACCTGATCGCCTCCTATGCGACCCACGTGCGCGACTTGGGCGGCGAGGCGGTGATCGTCTCGTCGGACAAGGACCTGATGCAGCTGGTCGGGGATCGGGTGATGATGCTCGACACCATGAAGAACCTCAAGATCGGTCCCGAGCAGGTGTTCGACAAGTTCGGGGTCAGCCCGGACAAGGTGGTCGACCTTCAGGCCCTGACCGGCGACAGCGTCGACAATGTGCCCGGTGCGCCGGGGATTGGGGTCAAGACGGCGGCCCTGCTGATCAATGAATATGGCGATCTGGACACGGTTCTGGCCCGCGCGGGCGAGATCAAGCAGGACAAGCGCCGCCAGACGCTGATCGACTTTGCCGACCAGATCCTCCTATCGCGTGAGCTGGTGCGGTTGGACGTCAACACGCCCCGGCCTGTGCCATTGGAAGAGCTGGTGGTCGACGATCCGCACGGCCCAGCCCTGACCGCCTTTCTGGAAGAGATGGAGTTTCGCTCGCTGGCTCGGCGGGTGGGTGACGGCGGGGCCGATGCCCGCGCCGCCTCAGCTAATGGCAATGGCAATGGTGCCCGCTCGAACGGGTCTGCGCCGACCAGCGCCCCGACCATGGCGCCTAGGCCCTTTACCCCGTCCGACAGCGCCCCTGTGGCGGTGACGCCCCAGCAGATCGATACCGGCGGCTATGTCTGCGTGCGCGACCTAGCAACGCTCGATGACTGGATCGCGAGGGCTGAAGCTGTAGGCACCATTGCCTTTGATACAGAGACCGATGCCCTGTCCTCGGCCAATGCTGGACTGGTGGGCGTGTCCTTGGCCGTTGCACCGGGTCAGGCCTGCTATATTCCGCTAGCGCACCGGCAGGGCGACGGCCTGTTGCTTGACGGGCCCGAAGCGCTGGACCAGATCCCGATGGATCAGGCCTTGGCGCGGCTAAAGCCCCTCTTGGAAAATCCAGCCGTGCTCAAGGTCGGCCAGAACGCCAAATATGATCTGGCCGTCCTGTCGCGCTATGGCATCGCGGTCGGTCCGATCGACGACACGATGCTGATCTCCTATGTGCTGGAGGCCGGTCTGCACGGCCATGGCATGGACGAGCTGTCGCGCCTGTGGCTGGGTCACGAACCGATCAGCTTCAAGTCGGTCACCGGCACCGGCAAGACGCAAAAAAGCTTTGACCAGATCGGCTTGGAAGCGGCGACGACCTATGCCGCCGAGGATGCCGACGTCACCTTGCGCCTGCACCAAGCCTTACGCCCACGTTTGGCCAAAGAGAACCTGCTCACCGTCTATGAGACCCTAGAACGGCCCCTGCCTGCGGTTCTGGCCCAGATGGAATGTGCGGGGATCAAGGTCGATCAGGAGCGTCTGCGCCAGCTGTCGCACGAATTTGCCCTGCGCATGAACGATCTGGAGATCAAGGCCCAAGAGATTGTCGGTCACCCGTTCAATCTGGCCAGTCCCAAGCAGATCGGCGACATATTGTTTGGTGAGCTTGGCCTGCCCGGCGGCAAGAAGACCGCTACGGGTGCCTGGAGCACCGACGCCGCTGTGCTGGAAGACCTTGCCCTGACCGGGCACGCCCTGCCCAAGGTGCTGCTGGATTGGCGCCAGCTGGCCAAGCTGCGCGGCACCTATACCGAGGCGCTGGTTGCTGCAATCGCCCCGCGCACCGGCCGGGTCCACACCTCGTTCTCGCTGGCCTCGACCACCACCGGGCGGCTGTCCTCGTCGGACCCGAACCTTCAGAACATCCCGGTGCGCACCGAAGAGGGCCGCAAGATCCGCCAAGCCTTCATCGCTGAACCCGGCCACGTGCTGATCAGCGCCGACTATAGCCAGATCGAGCTGCGGCTTCTGGCCCATATCGGCGACATTCCGCAGTTGAAGAAGGCCTTTGCAGACGGGCTCGACATCCATGCCATGACCGCCTCTGAAATGTTCGGCGTGCCGGTCGAGGGGATGGACCCGATGATCCGCCGTCAGGCCAAGGCGATCAATTTCGGCATCATCTACGGCATTTCAGGCTTTGGACTCGCCAACCAGCTGTCGATTCCGCAGGATCAGGCCGCCGCCTATATCCGCACCTATTTCGAACGCTTCCCCGGCATCCGCGCCTATATGGACCGCACCAAGGCCGAGGTTCACGCCAACGGCTATGTGACCAGCCTGTTTGGCCGAAGGATCAACATCCCCGACATCCGCGCCAAGGCAGCGGGCATGCGCCAGTTCGCCGAGCGCGCCGCGATCAATGCCCCAATCCAAGGGGCCGCCGCCGACATTATCCGCCGGGCGATGGTGCGCATGCCTGCGGCTCTGGCCAAGGAGGGCTTAAAGGCCCGCATGCTGTTGCAGGTCCACGACGAACTGGTGTTCGAGGCCCCGGCCTCAGAAGCCGACGCCGTCTGCGCCCTGGCCAAGCGGGTGATGGAACGGGCCGCAGAGCCTGCCGTCCAGATCAGCGTGCCCCTGATCGTCGAGGCCAAGGCTGCGAACAATTGGGACGAGGCGCACTAGCCGTTCGGCGGGACCTTGGCCGGGGCGCTGGCCTCTAAAAACCGCTTTACGGCGGTCGCCATGTCAGGCGAGGCCGCGATCTCCTTGCGAACATCGGGCAGACGCAGAAGCTTCATGGCCTCGGCCTGAGCCTTGTCGGCGACGGGCCCGCTCGGTCCCGCCTCACCCGAGCTAAGCGCCATCAGCATCATCAGGCGGTTGGCCGACGTCACCTGCGCCTTCATGATCGTAGCGATATATTTGCTCTCAGCTTCGACAAGGCCCCCGACCTCACCGATCCGCTTCACGATCGGATCGGTATCCTCCACCGTCAGCCCCGCCTTGGTGATGGATCTCTGCATCCGAGCCAGCACCTGCAGTTTGGTGCGCGCGGGCTGGATCTGACCCACCACATCACGTTCGAATTTGAGCGCGCCAACATTGCTTCTGATCCAGCGCGCCGCTTCGCGCTTGTTGGCCCCGCCAATGACATTTTCCAACAGCCGGATGAGGGCCTCGGCCTCCTCAAAGGCGGTGCGGTCGCTGCCCACAAAGGCCGTGACAAATTCGCTACTCATCAACATGCGAGAGCGATCGACAAAGGCGGCCTGCACATCCTCGGGAGTCATCAACTTACCGGCTCCGAAGGTCAGGGCCATGGCCAAGGCGCGAAGCATCTCGACCTCTTGCGCGGCATTGTCCGGACACAGGCGACGTGGGCCGAGCAGGTCTCGCAAGATCTGCCGTGCAATAGAGGCGCGAACCGCAAAAAAGGCGTCATGGCCAAGCCATTTTGCCAGCCGAACCGCTGGCCCCTCCAGCGCCGGGAGAGATTTGGCTATGGCCGGTTCAATCCGGATTAAATCATCAACCGCCTTGGGGGCGGCCAAGCGGGTCATGGCCGCCAAGCGCTGACCCAAATTGAGGTTGGCACCCAGCAGGTCCGCCAGACCCTTTTTAGATCCCAATATTTCCGAAAGGGGCTGTTCCAAGACCTTAAAGGCCAAAGCCTTGGGTCCGTCGGCCATCGGGATGGCGGCACCCGATACCTTGTCAGCCAGATCCAGAAGGGCGTCGACCTTCTGTTTCCAATTGCGAGCATGGGCCAGATGGGCCGCGACCCCGCCGCCAAGCAGATAGGAGGGATCAGGCTGGCTATAGAGCCTGACCGCCGCTTCAGCGAAGCCCTCTGTGGCCGGGTCGGGGAAGCGCCCTTTGATATGATCATTTTGGATGCGCTCCAAGGTGCGCTCCGTCAGCCCTTGGAAAGACCGGACGACCTCGTGGACCGATAGGCCCCGGCTCTGAGATTCAGGTATCGAAATCTTTTGGATGGCACCTTGCAGGTCCATCCCGGACCCTTCGAGGAGTTCGGCCAAATCCGCGCGGTGCAGCAGCTCAAAGGCGGTAACCCCGTTACGATTGAGCCAGTCTTCCAGCAAACGCGTAATCCGGTCGCGCGAGTGCATCGAATAGAGGTCCGAAGGGCTAACACACAGGGGGGCCTGGTCCTCGATCTTGGCCTTTTTTGCCTTAGCCTCGACCTCGCCCTTGGCCAGAATCGTGGAGGTCCGAAAGCCCATCGTCTCGGCGTCCATGGTTTCTTTGGTCACCTTGACCGCAGCCGCCTGCCGCTCCGCCATCAAGGACTCGGCGGTGGCAAGGGCAACAGCCCGATCTTCCGTCGCTAAGGACAGGGTCCAAGGAGCCCCGGGTATGCGCCGAATGTAGAGCTCATAGTGGATTGGGGGTTGGGCCATTGATCCTCCGAGGAGGGCCATAGTTATAACTATTTTATCGTCTGCGAAACTAACCTGATGCGAAGACAGCAATGAGGGATACGGCTCGCCATTGAATGGCCACATCTGTGCGACTAGCTTATAGCGGTGGTGTTCCTTGGGAGCGCGCGGATTGATAGGCTTAGGTGTTCAATGGCGAAAATTACCCTGGTCGATGACGATGAGAATATCGTCACCTCCGTCTCGTTGGCGCTTGAAAGCCACGGCCATGTGGTCAAGGCCTATTATGATGGGGCGTCGGGTCTAGCGGCGCTTGAAAGCGATCCGCCTGATCTGGTCATTCTCGACGTCAAAATGCCCCGTATGGACGGTATGGAGGTGCTTCGCCGCCTGCGTCAGACCTCGAACATCCCGGTCATCATCTTGACGTCCAAGGATGAGGAGATCGACGAGATCCTCGGCTTCAACCTCGGGGCCGACGACTATATGCACAAGCCCTTCAGCCAGCGCCTGCTGATCGAGCGGGTCAAGGCCGTCTTGCGCCGGGCCCGCGACGATGAGGAGGCTGGCAATCCCGGCCAAGCCGCAGCCACCGCCGCCCGTAGCATCAAGCGCGGCCGCCTGACCCTAGATTCGGCGCGGCATGACTGCCTTTGGGACGACCGGGCGGTGAAGCTCACCGTGACCGAATTTCTGTTGCTGCAGTCCTTGGCGCAGCGTCCGGGCTTCGTCAAAAGCCGCGATAATCTGATGGATGCGGCCTATGATGATCAGGTCTATGTCGATGATCGGACCATCGACAGCCACATCAAGCGTATGAGACGCAAATTTCGGCAGGTCGATCCGACCTTTGATGCGATAGAAACCCTCTATGGCGTTGGATACCGATATCGCGAATCCTGACCCCGCCCCCTATCCCGATATCGAAGCGGGGTTCGGGTCTGGTGAAGGTCAAAGATCCAGCAAGGGGCGGCGAAAGCTGATACCGGGCTCGCGGCTTGGCGGCCTGATCATCGCCCTGAACCTTCTGGGTCTCGCCATCTTGATCGGCGGCGCGCTCGTATTGAATGAGATGCGCCGAGGCCTCATCAATGCCCAGATCGCTAGCCTGACCACCCAAGGCGAGTTCATCGCCAATGTGATCGACCGCGCTGCCACCATGGGGGAGCCGGTCCCGCAGTTAGAAGTCGACCGGGCGGCCCAGACCCTTCAACTGCTGTTCATCCCAAGATCCCAGCGCGCGCGCCTGTTCGATGCTGATGGGCATGAGTTGGCCGACAGCTACACCGTTTCGGATCGCGTCGAGAAGCGGCTCTTGCCACCTGCGCGCAAGCGCGGGACGCCCGCGCCTCCCGCCCAGAACGATCCCTCTCGGCCAGCAAAGGCAGAGGCAGCCCGCGAGGCGCTTCAGCAAGAGGTCGCCCTCGCCCTAAAGGGTAAGCCCGTCTCTGGCATGAGGATGGGTGCCAATGGCGATCGGGTTGTGTCGGTCTCGATCCCTCTTCGCCATGTCGAGGCTGTCCTCGGTGTGTTGACGCTCGAATCTGGCGATGTTGACGAAATTATCGCGGCTGAGCGCAAGGCCCTTTTGCCGTTCATCATCATGGCCATTGGCGTATCGCTCGCCTCGTCTTTCCTGCTGAATCGACTCATTGCCCAGCCTGTTCTGCGCTTGGCACGGGCCGCGGACCGGGTAAGGCTGTCGAGGGCTAGAGCGATCATCTTACCGGACCTCGCAGATCGGGACGACGAGTTGGGGGACCTGACCCGGTCCCTTCAGTCCATGACCTCGGCCCTGACCTCGCGCATGGATGCCATTGAGCGGTTTGCAGCCGATGTCGCCCACGAGATCCGCAATCCCTTGACCTCGATCCGATCGGCCGTTGAGACCCTCGACATCGTCTCTGAGCCCGCACCCCGCACCAAGCTGATGGGCATCCTCAAACAGGATGTCGGGCGGCTTGACCGCCTGATCACCGACATTTCCAATGCCTCGCGTTTGGATGCCGAGTTGTCGCGCGATGCGCCCAGGCCCATTGACCTGCCGCGCCTGCTGTCCGACCTCTGCGCCCTCTACAGCGAAAGTGCCAAGGCCGGGGACGCGAGCGTCGTCATGCAAGATCCTGAAGCCCTTGAAAACCTGACCATCAGTGGTCGTGAGGGCCCGCTAAGCCAAGTGTTCCGCAACCTGATCGACAATGCCCGCTCCTTCACCCGCCCGGCCGACGACAAGGAGCGCCAAGTTCGAATAGACGTTCGCAAGGTTGGATCAGAGGCTCGGGTCATCATTGATGATGATGGTCCCGGCATCCCGCCCGAAAATCTCGAAACCGTCTTTGAGCGGTTCTATACCTCGCGGCCACGCGGGGCGGTTTTTGGCGGCAATTCAGGGCTGGGCCTGTCCATTGCCCGTCAGATTGTCGAGGCCCATAGCGGTCACATCTGGGCTGAAAATCGTCTGGATGCTGAGGGTCAGATCGTCGGAGCGCGCTTCAGTGTCAGCCTGCCTTGCCTGACGACATGACAGATCGCAGCCCCGCTCACGGTGGACTGATCGCTCGGCACCAAGGGGGGCGTTGGCACGGCGTGTTGATCCTTGGCCCCTCAGGCTCGGGCAAGAGCCACCTGGCCCTCACAGCGCTGGCGGCGGGTTGGCGGTTGGTCGCCGATGACCGGGTCATCCTCTGGTCAGATGCGGGCAAGGTCTTTGGCCGCGCCCATCCAACCTTAGCGGGACAGATCGAGGTCCGAGGCCTTGGCATTATGACATCCGCCTTACCCGCGCTGGGCTTTTGTCAGATCGATCTGGTCGCGCAGATCGTGCCGCGAGAGGCGATTGAACGGTACCCAGACCCAGCGCACAGGGTTCTGTGTGGTCGGTCGCTGCCACTCGTCTCAATCGACCCTTTTTCCGCCCTTTGCGTGACAATGATACAGATGGCATTGCACCAGCTTCCAGTCCGATGATAAGCCACTCACGAACTGTCCGCGCAGCGTTCTTGCTGCGCTCGGGAGGGATCCCGTGAGAGGCCCCGTGAGCGACCCCTTGAGAGACTTTGCATGATCGGGCTTGTGATCGTCACCCATGGACGACTGGCCGAAGAGTTCCGCCTGGCGATGGAACATGTCGTCGGGCCTCAGTCGGATGTCGTGGCCGTCTGCATCGGTCCCGACGATGATATGGAACAGCGGCGCACCGATATCTTGACCGCTGCAGAGACCGTCAATAGCGGCAACGGCGTCATCCTGCTGACCGACATGTTTGGCGGCACACCCTCTAATCTCGCCATCTCGGTGATGGAACAGACCGGTGCCGAAGTCATTGCCGGACTGAACCTGCCCATGCTGATCAAGCTGGCCAGCGTTCGGGGCCGTGAAAGCCTCGAGACCTGCGTGGCCCACGCTCAAGAGGCGGGCCGCAAATATATCTCCGTCGCCTCCTATGTTTTGGCGGGAGAGAAATGAGCCTCAGCCGGACCGTCGAGATCATCAACGAACGCGGGCTTCATGCGCGGGCCTCGGCCAAGTTCGTCAAGGTCGCCTCGGGTTTCGATGCGGAGGTCATGGTCAGCCGCGAGGGTCAGACCGTCGATGCCCGCTCCATCATGGGCCTGATGATGCTGGCCGCCGGGATTGGCTCGACCATCGACATTGCCGCCGAAGGCCCTGAAGCCGAAGCCGCCCTCGACGCCCTCGTGGCCCTGATTGCCAACCGGTTTGACGAAGACCGCTAGGATCACGCTGCTCATATAAAGATATCTTTATGTCTTTATTGCCCCTTCGCGCCTTAAGGGTTAGATCGGAAGAGCGTCGTGTAGG
>CALFYB010000203.1 GCA_937952995.1 uncultured Caulobacteraceae bacterium | reverse complement strand
CTTATCCGTCCTTAGCCCTCTCCCTCAGGGAGAGGGTTGGGTGAGGGCCTTGTTTTTCTATAGAACCCCCACATCCCGCTTTCCCCGCGAAGGCGGGGAAAGCGGCGGAGGGCGAACGGGGCATCCTGATGCCTTGTCTGTCGAAGCACGACGAAATGGAAGAAAAACAAGGCCCCCTTCGTCGCTACGCGACACTTCCCCCAGAGGGGGAAGATCTCAGGCCTTTAAATCTTCCCCCTCTGGGGGAAGTACCGGCGAAGCCGGGGTAGGGGGTCTTGAAACCCTATTTCAGCCCCATCAGGGTCCGCAAAACCGGCGTGCGATTAGCGATCCAATAGCTGAGCCAGCAGGCTAGACCCGTGGCGGTGATGATCACGCCCGCCTCGACCACGACCGGAAATCCCAGCCGCTTGATGGCAAAGGCGGTGAGAACAATCGCGGTCTGATGGATGATGTAGAACGGAAAGACGGCCCGCGTGAGCAGGGTCAAGGTCGGGCTGCCTTTGTTAATGTGCCGATGGGCATAGCCAAACAGGGCTGCAATCACCAGCCAAGCGTAGGTTGACCGCAGAATATGGGTCTCAAGCCCGACCGGCGTGCCATTAGCCAAATGAAACCCAAGACGCGGACTGAACAGGGCAATGATCAGCGCCCCTGCGGCGGCGTAATGACGCCAAGCGACAAACCGCTCCCAAGCCCGGTCCATCTTGGCCAAGCCGAGCCCGAGCATAAAGGCAAAGCCAAAATGCAGGTGCGCATAGAGATCATCCCAAAGGATGATGGTCTCTGGATGGCGCGGATAGACGAAGGCGCGCAAGGCCATGAACCCGGCTATCGGAAACAAAAACAGTCCCGGCCCTGCCATCAGACGGTTTAGAGCCCGGTCAAGCCGCGGCAGCAGCGTCCAGGCCATCGCCGCCACCATGGTGTAGAGCCACAGATAGCCGACGAACCACATATGGTTATAGGTCGGCAGGAAGATGCCAAAGCTCTGGTCGCCGCTGAGATATCGGCCCCAAAATTCCAAATAGCCGCCGCTAAAGCGCCGCATCTCGGTCAGTTGCACCCAAGACTGGGGCGGAACGATCACGAGGGCGGCAAAGAGGAACGGCACCAGAAGGCGCAGGCTTCGCTCCCTCATCAGGTTGAGACCTGAGGCGCGGCGATCCGCGATCTTCTCGCCCATGAACCGGGTGGCAATGCCCGAAATGACGAACAGCAGCGTCAAGCGCCACGGGTTCATCAGGCCCATGGCGAGGGTCAGGTCGGGTAGGATATGGGTGCTTTTGACGTGCCACCACCAAGGGGCATAGACCATGCCCACATG
This sequence comes from uncultured Caulobacteraceae bacterium, assembly GCA_937952995.1. Classification (GTDB taxonomy): domain Bacteria; phylum Pseudomonadota; class Alphaproteobacteria; order Caulobacterales; family Caulobacteraceae; genus CAISGS01. The sequence goes on along the minus strand of CALFYB010000203.1, from coordinate 7,045 downwards.
ATAGAAGATCAGCAGAAAGAACGCCCCGACACGCAGGGCATCCAGATCATAACGCCGAGAGGTGGGCGCGGGGTTCACTCAGGAGGCGCTTTCCCGTGCGCGGGCCTCGACCTTGGCGCGGGGGACAAGACGCAGGGTGGAGCTAGCCTTGGCCATGACCTCGCCCTTGGTGTTGAGCAGGTGAGCCTCCATAAAGCTGGTCGACTTGCCGCGCCGCTCGACCCAGGCCTCAGCGATCACAAGGCCGGGGCTGGTCGGGGCAAAGAAGCTGACCTTCAGCTCCAACGACATGGGCGTATAGTCAAAGCCTGTGACCGCCATGATGCCGTGGGCCATGGCCGCGTCTAGCCAGCCGGTGATGAAGCCGCCCTGAACCACGCCGCCCGAATGGCACATGTGCATCCCGGCCAGATATTCCAGCTTGGCCCGTCCGGTTTCGGCATCCATCAGGATGATCCGTTGCAGACCCAAGGTCTGGGACAGGGCGTCTTTCGGCGGGGTAGCGGTCTGGTCGGTCATGGCAAGCTCCAAGAGGGTGAGTTTGATTATCGTCAGGACCGGGACCTGTCTTGGGTTATTTTGACCGGGTTCAGGCGATAGTGACGGAATTGGGTGAAGTTCAGCAACGAAAGCCATCGCTTGACGTGGCGGCACGGCTGGACAAGTGGCTGAGATTGGGAACAGTAGATAATCGCTGATCAGGGATATAACCCTGCACAGTATCAGGGAGGCAAAAAGACCATGGGCGAGACCGTATTACGACAGGACCGCGGTGGTATGGCCACCTTGACGATCAACCGTCCGGACAAGCTCAACAGCCTCAATGTCGAGGTCTTCCAAGATTTGGACGCCCATCTGGCGGCGCTGGAACAGCAGACCGAGACGATCGGCTGTGTGGTGCTGCGCGGTGCAGGTCGTTGTTTCTCGGCGGGCCACGATCTGGGCGACATTGCCAAGGGCGAGCGTTTGCCCCGTGCCAACTTCCAATCCCATGTCATTGAGCGTCTGGCCAATCTGCCCCAGCCGGTGATCACGGCGGTTCACAGCCATTGCTATACCGGCGCGCTGGAGCTGGCCCTTGCCGGTGACGTGATCCTCGCTTCGGCCAATGCCAAGTTCGCGGACACCCATGCCAAATGGGCACTGACCCCCGTCTGGGGCATGAGCCAGCGCTTGCCGCGCCGTGTGGGCCAAGCCAAGGCCATGGAGATGATGCTGACCTGTGCGACCTTAAGCGGCGAGCAGGCCACCGCCATTGGCCTTGCCAACCAGTGCCTTCCGGACGAAGGTTTCTTTGAAGCTGTTGAGGCCTTTGTCGATCAGGTTCTTGCCAACTCGTCCTTCAGCCACCGGGCCAATAAGCGGTTGCTGACCGGCACGGACGGCCTGTCTCTTTCGGCCGGTCTGGCATACGAAGTTTATCAAAACGAGGGCGTTGGGCCGGACATGCAAGCCCGGATCGCCGCCTTCACCGCCAAAAAGGGCTAAGGCGTCCTTTCATTTTTAAGACTTAAACTGGGAGAAGATCATGACTGAAGCTTGGATCATCGACGCCTGCCGTACCCCACGCGGTATTGGCAAGGTCGGCAAGGGCGCGCTCGCCGACATTCACCCTCAGCAGCTTGGGGCTACGGTCCTGAAGGCGCTGAAGGAGCGTAACAATCTCAACACCGCCGACGTCGGCGATGTGATCTGGGGCTGTAGCTCGCAGCGTGGCCCTCAGGGCGGCGATATGGGCCGCATGTCGGCTCTAGACGCAGGCTATGACGTCCGCTCCAGCGGCGTGACCCTCGACCGCTTCTGCGGTTCGGGCATCACCGTGGTCAACCTCGCCGCTGCCACGATCATGGCCGGCATGGAAGACCTGGTCGTGGCCGGTGGCTGCGAAATGATGTCGATGGCCGGTCGCCGCACTAGCGATGACGGCCCTCCGATGATGGACGGTGGCAATCTGCGCCTGCGCGCCAGCCATCCCCAGTCCAACCAAGGCGTTTGCGCTGACGCGATCGCCACCTTGGAAGGCATCAGCCGCGAAGCCGTTGACGATCTGGCCCTTGAAAGCCAGCGCCGCGCCGCCGTCGCTATCGCCGAGGGCCGCTTCGACAAGAGCCTGGTCCCTGTGTTCCGTGAAGACGGCACCTTGGCGCTGGACCACGAAGAGTTCCCTCGTCCCCAGACCACCCGCGAAGGTCTGGCGGCTCTGAAGCCTTCGTTCGAGGCCATGGCCGACTTCCCGCTCGACGATAAGGGCACCACCTATCGCAAGCTGATCTTGCAGGTCCATAACGGCCTCGACATCAAGCACATCCACCATGCGGGCAACTCGTCCGGCGTGGTTGACGGCGCTGGCGCTCTGCTGCTGGCCTCGCCAACCTATGCCGCTAAGCATGGCATGAAGCCACGCGCCCGCGTCATCACCTCGGTCAATATGGGTGACAGCCCAACCCTGATGCTGAACGCGCCAGTTCCTGCGGCCCGCAAGGCTCTGGCCAAGGCCGGTCTGACCGTGGACGATATCGATCTGTGGGAAATCAACGAAGCCTTCGCCGTCGTGGCTGAAAAGTTCATCCGCGACCTGCGCCTCGACCGCGACAAGGTCAATGTCAACGGCGGCGCTATGGCCCTGGGTCACCCCATCGGTGCCACCGGCTCCATGCTGATCGGCACGATCTTGGACGAGTTGGAGCGCCGCGACCTCAAGCGCGGTCTGGTCACCATGTGCGCCGCTGGCGGCATGGCTCCTGCCATCATCATCGAGCGTATGTAAGACCTAGACGCTTGATTAGGATTGAGGGCCTCTGCGCAAGCAGGGGCCCTTTTTCTTGGTCAGAGGGCGGCGATTAGGTCCTGTTCAATGGCCCAGAGTCGGTCCTGACCCCAGCGGGGTTCGGCATCATTGACCCGGAAAGAGGGCACGCCCCACAGGCCGCCTGCAAACATCTCTTCGCGGTTGGCCTCAGCCATGGTGCGCCAGCTCTCATCGGCCAGAGCAGCCTTGACCGTAGCATCGCTCACGCCCGCGCGCTTGGCCATCTGGGCCAGCCCAGCCGCTGTCGTGGCATCGATCCCGTCGGCAAAGGCACCTTGCGTGAACGACAGGGCAAAGTCGTAGCCGTGCCCTTCTGTGATGGCATGGTGCAGGACGGCTAGGCCCCGCTCGACCCCTAGGCCCACCGGATCGACCATGGTCCCGTAGCGAAGGCCCACCCGTTCGGCTTCGCGCTTGGTGTCCATCGTGATGTAGTACTGCTTCGCGCGCGGCACGGGCAGGCCGCGCATGACCATCGGCATGATGAACCTCAGCCGCAGTTCTGCCCCATAGTGGTCAGCCAAGGCCTTGGCGCGCGGCAGGCAGATATAGCTGTAGGGACTGCGAAACGAGATGAAGGCGTGCAGCACGGGCTGCGGCTTTGCCGTCTTCCCCTTGGCCTTGGGCACAGGACCCAGCGCGATCTCATGGGCCGGATAGAGCGGCGCGCCGCCGATGCGGTCCAAACCCTGCTGGGACAGGCGGCTTTCTAAGAAGTGCAGGCGGTCAATGCCCCAGTACCATTCGCCTTCGAACTGGAAGGTGGCTCCCAGATAATGACCGAGCGATAGACGCAGGGCTTGCCCCTTTGTCTGCTGGGCCATGCTGGCCTCATCGGTGGCCAGCGGCAGGCCGGACAGGGCGGTGCTATCATTCGACCACAGGGCTGCACCGATCTTGACCGCATCAGCCAAGAATGTCCCACGCTCCAAGGCTGCGGTCAGGGCCCGGTTGGCCAGATCGGTCATCTCATCCGAGGGCAGGCTGGCCGTGGTCGGAAAGTCCAGGCCATTGACTGAGGCCAGCAGGGCGGCGTCGCGAACGCCCCATCCGGCCAGCTTCTCGCGCTCTGGCGCAGCGGCCTCAATAGGGGCGGGGACCAGATGGCATGATAGGTCCACGTCATAACGGGCGGCGAACTGCTCAAGGGCTTGGGCTGTCAGATGGCTGTAGGGATCTGCCGCCTCATGGAAATAGTGCACGACGGGGCGAGCCCCCTTCAATTGCCGGACCATAGCGCGGGTCTGACGGGCTGACTGACGCAGTTTGGGACTGGTCATCAGCGTCGTGATGGTCCGCATGAGGAAGGCTTTGATCATGACCCTGAGGGTTCCTGCTGTCTGAGCGCCACTTTTGGCCAGTTGCATGCCGATTTATGGCCCCCTGGCCCGCAAGGTCAATCCAAGGCTTGACGATCCGTGTCGTTAATGGCGCTATCCATGTCAAAATAAATGTCTGGAGGACACCATCATGAACGTCGTCAATGCGGTCTATCCCGAGCCTGAGCAAGCCAAGGCCTTTTTCATGGGTGAGGAGGATGGCCCCTTCGTGATGGTCAATCTGCTCAAATTTAAGCCCAAGGCCACCTATGAGGACGGCTCTAATCCCGACATGACCGGCAAGGAGGCCTATGAGATCTATGGCGACGCCGTCGGCAAGATGGTCGAGGCCCTCGGCGGCAAGATCCGTTACAGCGGTGATGTTACCGGCCTGATGCTCGGCGAGGTCGAGGATCTGTGGGATATGGTGGCACTAGCCGAATATCCGTCCCTCGCCGCCTTTCGCGCCATGGCCGTCTCGCCCGAGATGCAGGCGATTGGTCATCACCGTTCGGCGGGCCTTGCGGGTCAGTTGAACATCAAGACAAAATCAGTTCGGGATTAGGGGGCAACTGGCCCCCATCCGTGTTCCCCGCGAAGGCGGGGATCCAGAACTTTTTATTCCGTCGGTTCGTTCGTGGAACATCCTGATCCTTCGGTGGGATCGGGATGGGCGCGAATGGAGAGGAACGCGGGTGAACACCCCCCACTCCCAACCCTCTCCCCCTCAAGGGGGGAAAGGGCTTATCGGTTCTGGCTCTCTCCCTGAGGGAGAGGGTTGGGTGAGGGCCTTGTTTTCTTTCATGCCTTCGCAAAACCACCCAGCCAACTTCGCGTAAAATAGCCCCCTGACATCGCTGTCACCTTGAGTTAGTCTCCACGCAAGCGGCCAAAGTGCCGACGGTAAGCGGAGAGGACGCATCATGGCTACGGCCCCCTTGAAGACCAGTGAACCCGGCGGCGCTTCGGCGGCGGTATTGGGTTCGGGAGACAATGCGCCAGCTGATCTGCGCTGGTTCGTCTTTGCTCTCTTTTTCATATTTGGGGGCATCACCAGCCTTAATGATGTGGTGATCCCAAAGCTCAAGAGTCTGTTTGAGCTGAACTATTTCCAAGCCATGTTGGTGCAGTTCGCGTTCTTTATGGCCTATTTTGTGGTGTCGATCCCAGCCGCAGCGGTGGTTCGCCGCTTTGGCTATATGCGAACGGCCGTGGCCGGTTTGGTGGTTATGACCGTCGGCTGTTTGCTATTCATTCCAGCCTCTTTGGCGGGACTGTTCGCTGCGTTCCTGATCGCCCTGTTCGTCTTGGCGGCAGGAATCACGACGGTGCAGGTGGTGACCAATCCGCTCATCTCGCTGCTTGGCCCGGCAAAGTCGGCCCATAGCCGGTTGACCTTCGCGCAGGCCTTTAACTCCCTCGGCACCACGGTCGCGCCCTTCTTCGGGGCCAAGCTGATCTTGGGGTCCTTGGGATCGGTCGATGCCAGCACCCTCAGCGGTGAAGCCTTGACGGCGTACCTTGCCGCCGAGACCGGCGTCATTGTGAAGACCTATCTGGTGATCGCGGTGGCGCTCGCCGCTGTGGCCGCTCTGGTCTGGTCGCGTCGCAATCGCCTGCAAGAGGCGACGGTCGAGAATGTCAGCATGATGCAGGCATTCACCCTGCTGCAGCGTCCACGCTTTGCCTTCGGGGCCCTCGGCATCTTCATCTATGTCGGCGGTGAGGTGGCGATTGGCAGCCTGCTGGTCAACTATCTGATCCAGGCCGACACTTTGAACATTCCCGCTCAAAAGGCTGGCGAACTCGTCACCTTCTATTGGGGTGGGGCGATGGTAGGCCGGTTCATCGGCGCTTGGGTGCTGCGTCAGTTCCCGCCGAGCTTGGTGCTGGCAGCGGCGGCGACCTGCGTCGGCGCGCTCCTGATCACGTCGGGCGTCACTGCCGGTACGGTCTCGGGCGTTGCCCTGATCGCCATTGGCTTCTTCAACTCGATCATGTTCCCGACCATCTTCTCGCTGGCCTCCGAAGGCTTGGGTGAGCGGGCGGCAGAGGGATCGGGCGTGCTTTGCGTGGCCATCGTCGGCGGCGCGATTGTGCCTCTGTTGACGGGTCTTCTGGCCGATGCGTCGAGCCTGCGCATGGCGCTGGTCGTGCCGTTCATCTGCTATCTCGGCATTGCGGCCTTCGGCCTCTATTGCCGCCGTCACCCGGTTGAAGCCTAGGTCGTCCCTATAGGTCAGGGCCGGTGCGCATAGCGTGTGGATGACCCCCTCACCCAACCCTCTCCCCCTCAAGGGGGCGAGGGCCTATCCGTTCTTAGCCCTCTCTCTGTGGGAGAGGGCCTAAGTGAGGGCCTTATTTCCTTTTTCACGCCCCCCCCCACTCAGGTCAAAGGCGGTGCGGCCCGTTGAATGACGGGTCGCAGGGCAAAGCTGGACTGGATATGGGCCACGCCCGGTATCCGCGTTAGGCTGTTCATCAGAAACGACTGGTATCCGGCCAGATCGGGTGCCACCACCCGCAGCAGATAGTCCGCGCCACCGGTCATCAGATAGCAGCTCATCACCTCCGGAGCCTTGGCGATCTCGCGCTCAAAAGCCGAGATCGCCTCTTCCGTTTGCGCCGTCAGGGTCACGGACACGAAGACACTGATCGCATGGCCCAGCCGGGTCTCGTCCAGCCGCGCGCTATAGCCCAGTATGTAGCCCGTCTCCTCCAACCGGCGGACGCGGCGCAGGGTCGGGGTCAAGGACAGGCCGATCCGTTCGGCCAAATCACGCCAGCTCAAACGGCCCTCTTCGGCCACCGCCGCGAGGATCTTCAGGTCGTAGCGGTCGAGGGTTTCGGCAGGTTTCATTTGTGCTCAAAATTCCCTTAAAATGAGTTCATTTGCACTACATGCGGCCAAATACTG
>CALFYB010000202.1 GCA_937952995.1 uncultured Caulobacteraceae bacterium | reverse complement strand
CCGACATCATCGTCGCGGGTGATGAGGTTCTGGCCTTCGATGATCTGCATTTTATGGACACCATCTATTTCGGTGAAATCCCGCAGATATTCAAAGAGGCGGTCCACTATCTGAAGGCTAATGCCCTTCAGGGACAGCCCGCGCCGACTGTCGATCAATCGGTCTATATTTCGCGCCGAGATGCTGTTTCTCGGCCACTAATTAACAATGCCGAGCTTGAGGCCGGTCTCTTACAATCTGGTTTTGACATTGTCGCGACCGGAGAAATGACGCTCAGGGCGCAGATTGCGCTATTTGCTAATGCGAAGATCGTGGTGGGACAACATGGGGCTGGCCTGATCAATGCGATCTTCTGTGAGCCGGGCGCGGTCCTGATCGAGCTCTTTCCAGAATATATGCTTCAAGCCCATTTTTGGACGGCCGCATCGCTTGTCGGTGCGCGCTACGGCTTCGTGTCTGGCACCAGTTTTGATGCGGACAGCAGCATTGTCAGCGTCGACGGCAACTGGGACTCGGTCTCTGTGATCGACGTCGAGCGGGTTGTGGATGTCTGTCGCCGACTAGCCTAAGCGCAAATCTGAGGCGTTATAGCCCCTTGGGACGTGCCGCAGCCATATCACCGGTCTCGGGCTTGCGGGCCGTGATCCGGAATTGATTTCCAAGCCAGCCTTCGGTGAGCATGCGGCTGACCACCTCGCGGGTCTCGGGCGTCCGAAGGGTCTCGGCTATGCCCAGCATGTCGTAAATCTGGTCGACCTCTTCAGGATAGCCCGTGACGGTGATCTCTTCGGTGATGAAGCCAATCGAGGTCAGGAATGCCGAAAACACCTCAGGCCGGAAATAGTGCAGGTGGTCGGGCGGTGCCAGCCAGTGCCAGCGCTTCTGGTTGATCCTGGCCGATAGCGCGCCCCAATTCGGAATCTGAACGCATAAGAGCCCACCGGGGACCAACAGATCCATGATCCGCCGCGCGACGCGATAGGGGTCGCGCATATGTTCAAAGGCGCTCTGGGTGAAGCAGTAATCTATGTGCTGAACCGGAAATTCAGGATCGAAGATCGACCCGCAATAGGCCTTGCCGCCATTGGCATTGATGAAATCCACCGCCTCTTGGGAATATTCGACACCCCAAGCATCGTAACCCTGTTTGCGCATCTCAATGGCTTGGAAGCCGTAGGAACAGCCGATCTCTACCCAGCGGCAATTGCGGAAAATGCCGCGCTCGGCCAGCTTCTGACCATGTTCAGCAGCGACATTATGCCAATTGGTCTCGTTGTTCAGATAGCGTGCAGCCTCCTGACGACTGCGCATATTGTACTCGGTTGGGGTCGAGTAATAGTCGGCTAGCTCTGCCTCGCTAGGCAGTGGCCAGATCATTTCTGACAGGCATTTGGTACATTGAACCATGTACCTTTTTTCAATCGGGAACCGGACCACATAGGCCTTGGAATAGCAGGCAGGGCAGTGAAAATCTTGCCAGTCCGTGTTCACAGCAGATCGCCTTTCATCACGTCAATGGGCTTAGGAGCCATAGGCTCGTGCCGCATCTACACCGGCACAATAGAGCAGATTGCCCATGGTGCTATCGTGCAATAGGCCCACATTCTCCGGGCAGGCCGTCCAGATTCGATCGACCATGCTGCCCTTTTGCGGTGCGCTCGGTTGATACTCCACCAGATAGGCCCAGTCCTTGCCCGGTAGGGCGTGGACGACAAAGCCGAAGGGACCGAAAATCCGCTCGATGGCGTTGAGGCCATAGCTGATGATGTGGCCTCTGCGCACGGGGTCAAGATAGCTATAGCCCTCGGCCCGGACAAACTGCGGCATGCCTGTATTGATCAGGAACACAGCGTCGGGATTACAGACCTGCGACAGTTCCCGCGCGAACCCCTTGAGCTGGGTGGGGGTCAGGTGCTCGACCACCTCGATACAGACCCCAGCATCAAACTTGCCGTCCAGATCGCCAATGGTGCCGATGATATAGTTGGGATGGGTCGAGTGATTGGCCGGGGGGAAGCGCTCAATGCCCCAGAAGGTCGACTTGCTGTTCGGCAGGTAGGTCGCCAAGGAATCGAGCAGATAGCCCGCGCCTGCGCCCAGATCGAGGAACCGTTTTACGGGTCTACGCGCATAGAGCAGGGTCTCGGCGACTCGGCACAGGGCCGCGCCATAGGCCCTTGATCGTGCGGCCTCATCCTCATTGACCCAGTAGCTGGCATCATAGTCCCGCAAGGGACGGCCTTCATCAAACTCGATCAGATAGTGGGGATCGAGAAAGATGGTGTCGCAGGTTTTGCAGCCAAAAAAATTATAGCCATCAACCACGGTCTCTTGATTGATTCTCGAGGACAGGCAGACCGGACAAAGCACTGACATGGGACACTTTCAGGCGTGAGGCGCTCGCAAGGCGTTTTGTTTAATCAGCTTATTATGACTTGAGCAAAGGTGTCATGGCCGCGCATCCGGCGGCAATGCCATGGTGGTCCCGAACAAAGCTCCATCCGGCTTCGGCAATATCGCTCCAGCGCTGTTGATCGGAGGCCAGCGCTAGGACCGCTTCGGCGAAGGCGGCAGGCTCATCGGCGATCAGGGCATGGACGCCCTCGGTCAGGTTCATACCCTCGACCCCGATGGCGGTCGAAACGACGGGTACCCCAGCTCCAAAGGCGGAGTAGATCTTGCCCTTAACGCCAGCCCCATAGCGAAGGGGCGCGACGAAGACGCTGGCGCTGGCAAAGAGTGGGCCCAGATCATCGACGCGGCCCGGCACCAGAATGTCGGACGCGGCAAGGCCCAACACCTCAGGCGTAGGATTGGCCCCCGCCAGCACCAATCGGCTACCGACCATGCGGTTACGGATCAGCGGCCAAATCTCCTTGGCTAGCCAGACGGCGGCATCGATATTGGGGCTGTGCCCATAGCCGCCCAGAAACAGGATATCGCGTCGGGGCGGACCAAAGCCATCGGCGCGCTCGGGCAGGTCGATCATGAACGGCATGACCGCGACAGGACGGGTCAGTTTGGACTCAGCATCCAGCAGCGTCTTTTCGACGGTCGAGGGCACGCAGACCACATTGGCCTTTTCCATCACCGCCAGTTCCGAAATCTTCAGCGACTTAGCCGTTGCGCGCAGAAGGTCGGAGTTCTCGATCTTCGCCTGCCGTTCAACCCGCAGATAGTGCAGGTCCATATTGTTGAAGATGATCTGCGCCTGCGGGCAGTGTTTTTTGATCGCGGCAATGGCGTTCTGCATCACATTGAACCGGAAGACATGGACCACGTCGAACAGGTGGCCATTGTCTTTCAGATAGGCATCAAGCTTGTGATGGAACGGCGCATAGACACATTCGATCCCGCGCCGCTGTAGCGGATCAATATAGCGCGGTTGATAGAGCCAGTTGTCGAGCGGAATATAGGTGACCTTGTAATCAAGGGCTTGGAACACCTCCATCACCTTGACCGTGGTCACCGAGCCCGCATCTTGATCGGGCGTTGGGGCGGTCGCGTCTATCACCAGAACGCGCTTGGCGACCTTGCGCTCACGCTCAAATTCGGGGGCCACGCCATTGGGGCGGTGATCGGCGAGCACGCAGGCCCAGCGATCTTTCAGGCGCTCTTGATTGATGACCTGATAGGCCTTGGCACCGGAGGCGACATCGGTGCCTGAGGTCTTGCCCTCATAATGGATGACGCGTGAGAGGGGCTGCATCCAGACCTCGTGTCCGGCATTGCGGATACGGAAGGCGAGATCAGAATCCTCGCAATAGGCCGGTACATAGGCCTCATCGAACCCGCCCAGCGATTGCCAAAGGTCCATCGGCACAGCAACCGAGGCCCCGGAAATATAGTCAACTTGACGAGCGTAGGAATATTGCGGCCGGTTCGGATCGTCATTGCGGCCATAGTTCCACGCCGACCCATCCTGCCAGATGATGCCGCCAGCCTCTTGCAGGGTCCCATCCGGATAGAACAGCTTGGACCCGACCAGCCCGGCCTTGGGGAACAGGGCAAAGCTGCCGATCAGTTCGTCCAGCCAGCCAGCGACGACCCGCACATCATTGTTCAGCATCACCACATAGTGGCCGCGCGCGCGCTCGGCGACACTGTTGCAGTTGCGGATAAAGCCCTTGTTCTGGCTGTGCCGCACATGGGTGATGTCGAGCAGGTTGGGCAGGTGCAGGCCGCTATCGTCCGGCGAGCCATCATCGCCGATCAAGATCTCGAACCGATAGCGCGTCTCATGCCCGATCAGCGAGTCCAGACAGTTTAGCGTATAGGCCAACTGCCCATAGACCGGGATGACGATCGACACATCCGGCCCCGGCTCGTTAGGGCCGACCAGCGATGAGCGGCTACGGGCATTGAGGAAGGCGACGGCGTCGGCAAAGCGAGGGCTGGACCCCAGAAGATCAAACCGCTCGATAAATTGCCGACCGCGTTCAGCCTCGGGCGGCACCGCATCGTCTGGACGCAGATCATAGGCACTCAACAGCTCGCGCGGCGTGTTGGGGGCATCGGCGACGGGCCAGGGGAAGGGCCGCTTCGGCGCTGGTGATGGCGGGGGCGTGTGGCTCGTGGAGGGGATCAAGGCCTCTTGGCCGACGCTATGGCTCGAAAGGCGCACCCGCTCGGCGGCTTGGGCGTTCATGAACTGACGCCGCTGCTTGAGCCGCTCGGGCAGTTTCAGGCTGACGGTCCAATAGACCAGTTTCAGCACCTGACGCGCCCGCGTTGATAGTCCCGGATGCCGCGCCATCCATTGGCGCACGGGGGCCGTCACTCGCCAGGTCGTACTGGTGGCAATGGCGCTATAGGCGGCGGCGATCTGAGCCTGTCTCTGTTCGAGCAGGGCCAAGGACTCTGCCTGCTCGCTAATTTGGCGTTGCAGGGTGTGGTTCTTTAGGTCGGCCTGAGCATTGGCCTCATTGAGGGCGCGAACCTGCCGCGCGGCTTCAGCTTCGGCTACCGCTAGGGCTTGCATCTTTCGATCAGCCTCGGCCAGCGCCGCATTGGCTTGATCGTTCAGAGTGCGCAGATCATTGATGGTTCCGCGCGTATAGTGCAGCGTCGTTTCCAGATCCAACTGCTGCTTGCGGGCCTTTACGAGAGAAATGTCGCGCTGATCGAGCGCCTCATCGGTGCGGGCTCGCAGGGTCTCCAACTGATCGCGAACCGCCTGCTCTTCACGTTCCAGCCGGTGAATATCGGCCAGCTTCATATCCTGCTCGGCGGCAAATTCAGAGGCCTGAGCCAAGGCCTGCTCACGCGCCCGCAGCCCATCGGCCTGCAGGCTCGCGATCATCGCGTCCTGCGCCTTCGCGGTCATATGGGCTTCGGCCAAGATCGGACCGAACAGGGCGCGCAGGTCGCTCAGCTCTTCATCGACCTGTTCGGGGGCAAGATTGGGCGGGGTCTGGCCCTCAGCCGCCGCCGCGAACCAGGCATGCAGGCTCTTGGCCGGGCCCCACACCGAACTGTGGCTTTCGAGCGGTGTCCGCTCCGCGTGGTGGCGCAGCTCGGTGGTCAAGAACCGGTCAGCCTCGACCGAAGCCGACGGCGTGCGGCCGGGCAGGGTCACACCCAGCTCGCGCTCAATCCGGCTCAGATTGGCCCGCCAGTCGCCGAGCAGGTGATCATAGGAGACAAAGACCCGCGGCGCGTCCCGCGTATCGCGCTCCGCCGCAATCATATAGCTCGACCAGAGCAGCAGCGACTTCTCGCGCGAAAAGCCATTGCGCTTGGCCAGCGAGGCGGCGACCTCGAGCGGATTGCGCACCATCACCACATAGCGCGGCGCATAGCCCGCCAACTCCAACGCCGCACGCCAGAACCGGCCCAGCACCGACACGCGCGGGTCCTTCAGGACGATCAGGGGGGCAGGGCCATAGAGCTGGCCAATCGCCGCCGCCGCCTCGGCCACCAAGGCCTCGTCAATATGGTTGGCAAAGGGCTGCTGCGCCCCGGAAAAGACGTCATCCCACGACGAGCCATACTGGGCCAAGATCTGGTCATTGATCCGCGCCACATCGGTCGATTCCCAAAAGCCGGTGGGATTGTCGATGCCCGCCGCCATCAGGTCCGACGGCAGGGCCGCGCCCGACAGGGACAAGAGACGCGCCATCGCCGAGGTGCCGGAGCGATGCATGCCCACAACCACCAGCGCGATCTTCCGCCGCGATCCTTCTGCCATTGCCATGCTTAGTCACCACTACCGTCGTCTAAGGGCCCGATCTTTTGGGCTGCCGTGCCTTATCAGAGCCGTTCCCATCGGTGCAAGCCACCGATCCGCACAGCCACGCCCCAATTTGGGGAGTAATCACTACCTTATGCCGAGCGCCACAAGGACAAAGGACAACTCCCGCGCATCACCGCCCCGGTCTAGCAACAGATTTTCGCAATAGAGCCGAAAGGTCGCATCGCCTTCAGGGGTCCGTTCCAGCGGCACCTCCAGCGTGGTGGGCTCCTCAAAGGGCACATCGACCACGACCGGCAGGCCCAGCCCGCACGACAGGGCCGCGACCGTGGCCCCGCTACGCCCCGCCTCGCCGCGAACCCACAGGGTCGCATAAAGGCTTTGCCCATCCGTCAAGGGCCGAAGCCGCCCCTTGACCAAGCCATTGCACCAGTCATCCTCGTGCCAGCCTTGGATATCTTCCACGCTGATATTGCCCAGCTGCATCCCCGCGCCCCATGCTGCAACCTAACCCAACACCCTTATAGAGGGCCGCTGCCCATTGACGCCAGAGCCTGCATCTTTCTAATGCAGCCCAACAGCCGAGGCCCCGCCTCGGGCAGGGATGAGCCTTTGCCAACCGATCCAACATTACGCCCCCACCATGGCCCCGGACCGATGCTGGTTCTGGCCCTGATTGGCGTATCCATCGGACTGGCCATCGCCTTTGCCGCCCGCAGTGCTGCGCCGGTCTATAGAGACGGGGCCCCAACTGAGAGCGCCCAGACCGCCGCCTTCGATCCCCTAACCCCCCAAACCGAAGAGCCAGCCTCGCAAGGGGACCTTGACGACCGGGTTCAGGCCTACCGCGCCCGGGTCGACGGGTTCTGGACGGTTCAGCGCAAGATGGCCCTGTTGCGGGGGCGCGGCACCCATAGTGTCAGCGCTGGCCCGCGCAGTCCGATCCGCCCGGGGGCCACCCCGCTCGAATGCCTGACCCAAGCGGTCTATTACGAAGCGCGAGGCGAACCGCGCGAGGGACAGGTCGCCGTCGCCCAGGTGGTCATGAACCGGGTCAATAGTGGTCGCTATCCCGCCTCGGTCTGTGCGGTGGTGTTCCAAGGGGCCGACCGACCGGGCTGTCAGTTCAGCTTTGCCTGCGAGGGCAACCGTCAAGGCGGCGGGGTCAACCCGGCCAGCTGGGCCCGCTCGCAGGCTGTGGCGCAAGAGGTGCTGGCGCAATCTAGCCGGGCCAACAGCGCGCCAACCGGCGCAGACCATTTCCACGCCGACTATGTGCAACCCAAATGGGCAGGCCAGATGCAGCGGCTGGTCCAGATCGGCCGCCACATCTTTTTCAACAGCGGGCAAAAATCACCCATACAACCGGCCTTTGGGGCCAAGAGTCAGGCTGACAACAGCCCCTTACCCCCCTCAGAGTCGCAAAAATCGGCCCCAGAGGCCCAAAATACGGGCCGCAAATGATGCCCAAATCGCCGGATCATCCGCACAAACCCCTGTCTTAACGCACCCTTTGGGGCTCAACTCCCCAACTTGGGCATTGACAGTCATAATTATCGAATCTATCCAGAGGGTGCCTTGGGGGCAGATGTGATCGTCGTGTTGACGCACAGGCTGCGACCGTCATGGCGTCAAACTGGCTCTCAAAGGACCTCTAGGGGGATCACTAATATGTCTATGAAGAAAATTCTAATGGCGGCAGTTGCCGTCTCTGCCCTGACGGCCGGTGCGGCTTCTGCTGCTTCGATCACCTCGGCCTTGGTGTCCAACCAAACCGCGCAGTCGGGCGTGACCTCGACACCTTACAAGATCGCTAACGAAGCCAAGTTCGGCACCGGTCTGTTGACGACCACGACCGCCGGTCACAACGCTTCGACCGTCACGGTTGGCGCTGGCCAGCTCGGCGTCGGCACCTACTCGGTGACCTACACCCTGTCGGGTCCCGCTAGCTATCAGACCGCGCTGCTCAACAGCTCGCTGTCCTCGAACGCCGGTGCGAACTGCACCGTGGCTCCTGTGCTCGCTTCGGGCGGCGCTGTTGCCGGAACGACCGTGACCTATTCGGTGACGCTGTCGGGCACCTGCTCCACCTCGGCTGCTGCTCTTGCCGCTGACAAGGGCCCAAGCACCTTCACCGTGGACGCGCCTTTGAAGGTGA
>CALFYB010000201.1 GCA_937952995.1 uncultured Caulobacteraceae bacterium | reverse complement strand
ACCTTGAATCTGCTGCGCGCCTTTGCGGGCGGGGGTTATGCGGATCTCTACAATATCCACCGCTGGACCCTCGGGTTCGTGGCCGATAGCCCGCAAGGGGCGCGTTACAACGAGCTGTCAGAGAAGATCTCTGAGTCCCTGGCCTTTATGAGCGCCATTGGCATCACGCCAGAGTCGCAGCCAGACCTGCGCCGGGTGGAGTTCTTCACCAGCCATGAGGCCCTGCTCTTGGGCTTCGAAGAGGCGATGACCCGCGTCGATTCCACCTCGGGCGACTGGTACGACACCTCGGCCCACATGCTGTGGATCGGTGAGCGCACGCGTCAGCTCGATGGCGCGCACATCGAATATATGCGCGGCATCAAGAACCCGATTGGCATCAAGTGCGGCCCGACCATGGAGCCCGATGACCTGCTGCGCCTGATCGATGTGCTGAACCCGCACAACGAGGCTGGCCGTCTGACCCTGATTGGTCGTTTTGGCTCGGATAAGATTGCCGACCGTCTGCCGCGCCTGATGGCTGCGACCAAGAAGGCTGGGCGTGCGGTGGTCTGGTCGACCGATCCGATGCACGGCAACACCTTGAAAGCCTCCAACGGCTACAAGACCCGTCCGTTCGACCGGGTTCTCAGCGAGGTCCGCAGCTTCATCGAGGTGGCTCAGGCCGAGGGGGTTCACCCCGGCGGCGTCCATCTGGAAATGACCGGTCAGAACGTCACCGAGTGCATTGGTGGGGCCAAGGCCCTGTCAGAGGACGAGCTGTCGCACCGCTATCACACCCACTGCGATCCCCGCCTCAATGCCGATCAGGCCTTGGAGCTGTCGTTCCTAGTGGCGGAGAAGCTGAAGAGTGCTCGCATGGCCGACGCGCTGGCATCAGCCGTAGGCTAGGACGGATCGGGAAGCGTCGCCTTCAGCCTTTTTCCGGCTGAGGCGCGCGGTCCCTTGGCCTCGTGCAGGGTTCCGGCGACACCGAGCCCCCAAGCGGGCATGTTGTTATAGACATTCTCATATTGGCCGGGTGAGATCAGGTAGGTCTCGTGCCAGATGCCGACATCACCGTCTGATCCGATGCTTTTGTTGAAAGCCTGCCAAGCGGGCAGGTGAGCCTTGTCCTTATCCTTGGCATAGGCCTCGAGGTCCTCGAAGCTGCGCCAATATTGGGTCACCATGATGTTGGGGAAGGCGAACAGGGTCTGGGCATGAAGCATGCCCAGATCTGGGTTCTTGTAGAGCTCAATGATCATGCGCGGCATGGCGCTTGCGACGGGCAACCATTTCCAGACCTTCCACCATTTGTTGACCCTCATGCCGATCAGGAACAGCACGAAGCTGCCATCGGCTTCTGCGGCCATACGATGTTTGATGATTTGGGCCATGCGCAAGTCTCCTGAGATCCTTCCAGAAGACCCTTCTTTTGCTGATCCGGTCAAACCTTTTGTCGGTCAGGCGACGTGGCGTCCATTATCCGTGACCAGAGCCGGGAAGGTGGCTGGGCGGTAGGCTGTACGATCAGCATGGGACAGGGTCAGGCCGCTAATTCGAATATCATCCCCCTCAAATTGGGCGGTGAGGGGCTGAAGCAGACATAAGAAGCGATCACTCAGCCCTGACGGGCCGGTTAGGGGAGCGATCATCAACTGATAATGCCGCTCTGACCCCTTTTTAGTCTGGCCCTGGGCCGAGAGAACGCAAGGCTCGACCTGAACACGGCTGTTTTCGATGAGGCCCGAAATGATTTTGCGGCTGTCCTTATCAAAGAGATCGAGCAGGTTTTGCTGATGAAGGGAGCGGCCAAGGGTGAGGTCGACGAAGCCTCCGGCCAGTCGCACAGGATAGGTCCCTGCGGCCGCGCGTCCGACAATGAGGATCTGAGGCAGAACGGCCAAGAAATCACCGGGATAGATCGCAGCCCGCAGCGGGGCCTTGAAGCCAGCCTTCTTGTCGGACCAGTACCCGATCAGGTCGGTGATGTTCTTGTGGTGAGTCATAGCCCGCTTTCCGTCACGTGGCGGCACAATGAAGTTCCGCATGAGGCTTGCAGGCGAGTTCCGTGCCAGCGCGATCTGTCCCGTTTTGGATCAGTCGGCAGGCTTGGGTTCCATGTAAACCATAACTCCGAGCCGGGCTTGCGAATCGTTGGGCGCAATAGATCAAGGCTGCGCTGGCTTAGGCTCTGCGCCTCCTCGACCCATGCACGCTTGAACCCTTCCAGCGACTTGATACTGTCCGCTGTGTGGTTTTGCATGCCCTCAAAGATGATGACGCCA
>CALFYB010000200.1 GCA_937952995.1 uncultured Caulobacteraceae bacterium | reverse complement strand
AAAACGCCTGACCAATGCCGATCTGGCCGCCGAGTTGGCGCAGCAAGGCGTTGAAACCTCCGACGACTGGATCGTGGAACGCACCGGCATCCGTGCCCGCCACTTTGCTGCGGACGACCAGGGTTGCAGCGATCTGGCCACCGAAGCCGCGCGCAAAGCATTGGATGCTGCCGGTTTGGCCGCGAGCGACATCGACCTGATCATTGTGGCCACCTCGACGCCCGACATGGTGTTTCCCTCGACGGCCTGTCTGCTACAGGGCAAGCTGGGAGTCAAAGGTGGCGCGGCCTTTGACGTACAGTATGGCGTGAATCCAAACTCGGCCCTCATTCCCCTTGCACGGCTAAGCGGCGTCACCCGCGCGGTCGTCACGCCCGTGCTCGGACGCGGCGGCTCTGGCGGCCACAAGGATGATGGCGCAGACGATTTCTCCGGCAGTTTCGAAGATGGAGAGGCCAGCCTGTTCGCGGGCCAAGTTGCCACTGCTACGCTGGCCGCAGGGGTCACAGAAGCCGTCGTCAAGGCCAAGATCGGCATGGCGCTGGACCTTGGCGAGGCCGGGGCCGCCTATGCGGGCGGATCACGCGGCGCGGCGATTGTGCTGCTGAAATCAGCGCTCGAGGATGCCCGTCACTATGCCCGCAACCGCGCGGCCTTCGACATGGGGGCCAGCCGCCCCTACCCCTACAGCCGCGATGACCTCGAAGCCCTGATCCCCGTGGTCGAAGGGCGTATGCCCCTGCTCGTTCGGGTCCACCGCGCCTCCGACATCACCCAAATCCTCAAATTCGCCGCGGATCAGAAGCTGAAACTGATCCTTGAAGGGGCCGAAGAGGGCTGGATGGTCGCCGATGCCATCGCCAAGGCCGGAGTGCCCGTGCTGATCGACGCACAGGCCGATCTTCCCGGCAGCTTCGAGACCCTAGGCTCGACCTTACAAAATGCGGGTCGTCTGAACGCTGCTGGCGTCACGGTCGCCGTCATGGGCAGCCGCGACTATAACAATCTGCGTCAGGGCCGGTTCAATGCAGGCCTCGCCGTGTCCTACGGCCTGCCCTACAGCGCGGCCATGGCCTCGGTGACGCTCAATCCTGCCAAGATTTGGGGCCTAGCCGACCGGATCGGCAGCCTAGAGCCCGGCAAGGACGCAGATGTTGTGATCTGGACCGGCGATCCGTTGGAGGTGTCGACCTACGCCACCTCGGTCTTCATCCAAGGCAAGGAACAGCCCATGACCTCGCGCAGCTTGGAACTGGCCGAACGTTATCGTCCGGGTAAGTCCGACTACCCACCGGCCTATCGCTAAGCGGCATACGGTCTGGGTGAGAATCGCTTCATTCTAAGGCCATGGCTACCAAACCTCCGCAAGGCTCCCTGTTCGACGATACCCCACAGGTCGCCGCCCCAACGCCCTCCGCCGCACCCGCAAGCCCAAAGCCTGCGGTCGTTGCGCCCGTGCAGGCCACTGAGCCTGCGCCAAAGGTTGCAGCGGATATCCCTACACAGGCTGCCTCCAACGCCGCCGCCGCCGCGTCCGGCTATTCGGCCAAAGACATTGAGGTCCTCGAGGGCCTAGAGCCGGTCCGCAAACGTCCGGGCATGTATATTGGCGGCACCGACGAGCGCGCCTTGCACCACCTGTTCGCCGAAGTCCTCGACAACGCTATGGACGAGGCCGTCGCGGGTCATGCCAAGTTCATTGAGGTGCGCCTCGAGGCCGACGGTGCGCTGGTCGTGCGCGACGATGGACGCGGCATCCCGGTCGACCCGCACCCGAAATATACCGACAAGTCCGCCCTCGAAGTGATCATGACCGTCCTGCACTCGGGCGGTAAGTTTTCGGGCAAGAGCTATGAGACCTCCGGCGGCCTGCACGGGGTCGGCATTTCGGTCGTCAACGCCCTGTCTGAGCAGCTCGACGTCACCGTCTGGCGCGACGGGGCCGAGCATCGTCAGAGCTTCTCACGCGGCAAGCCTGTCACGGCGCTGGAGCGGGTTGGTCCATCGCGCAAGCACGGCTCGTCTTTGCGGTTCCTGCCCGACGAGACCATCTTTGGCGAGGGCGCAGCCTTCAAACCCGCCCGCCTCTACCGCATGGCCAGATCCAAGGCCTATCTGTTCCGAGGCGTCGAGATCCGTTGGTCCTGCGCGCCCGAACGCGTCACCGACCAGACCCCCGCAGAGGCCGTCTTCCACTTCCCCAACGGCCTGGCCGACTTCCTGGCCGAACGGGTCGCCACCACAGAGACCCTGACCGAGACCTTCTCTGGCCGGATCGAGCGCCCGACCAAGGCCGGAAGCAATGAGGGCGGCGCGGTTGAATGGGCCATCACCTGGTCCCCCATCGGCTTTGGCGACAGCGACAGCTTCATGCAGTCCTACTGTAACACGGTCCCCACGACCGAAGGCGGCACCCACGAGGCCGGTCTGCGCGCCGCCCTGATGCGCGGCCTCAAGGCCTATGGCGAGATGACCGGCGAGAAGCGTGCGGGTCTAATCACCGCCGAGGATGTCATCGGCAATGCC
>CALFYB010000199.1 GCA_937952995.1 uncultured Caulobacteraceae bacterium | reverse complement strand
CTAAGATCGGTGAGACGCTGAACATCCGTAAGCCGAACCAGTATAAAATCCGCCGTGGTCGTGTTGCGCAGGTTCAGGACGTGCGCGGCATTGTTCTGCGAGCTGTTACCCGGCTGGCTGGTGGTCGTGCGTCCACCGGCAAACACGGGCAGGGACTGCAGGCCATCAATGACCGTCTTAGGGGTCGTCTGCTGGATCTGATCGGTCGACACGACGGTCACAGGTGTCGGCATATTGTTGCCGTTCTGGATGACGCGCGAGCCGGTGACGATGATCTCTTCGACTTCGGCACCTTTGGCTGGTGCGCTCTGCGCAAAGGCAGCCGGAGCCAAAATCAACATGCTGGCACCCGCAAGCAGGCCAGCGGCAAATCTTGTGTGTACCCTCATTGTCTCATCCCCTTGGATTGGTCTTTTTAATGGAACCGCTCGCGCCTTATGGCTTGGCAGCTTCTTTGGTCTTCAAGCACTGGGAGAAAATGTCGCCTGAACGGCGCAATCTCGCCCAAAAATTTCTTGGTCACAAAACCGTCTCTAATTTTTGTATACATGTTTGACAAAAATCATAAATCGCCGACCCAATCGATCTCTCATCTGCTGAGAGATCGATTGGGTAAAGCCGACCTGCCCAGCCGCCTTAAAGTCAAGAACCCTAGACGGCCGCTCTGGTTTAATCGGGTAGAGCAAAGGCGACATAGGCACCGGCCTTAGGCGGCCCGGCAGCGGCCGCATTCCGACCACGGGCCGACCCGGTTGCAACGGCCACATATTGCTTACCGTCAATACGGTAGGTGATCGGCGTCGTCCCAAAGCCAGGCAGGGTCGTTTCCCAAAGCACCTTGCCAGTCGCACTGTCATAGGCCTGCAGCTTTGGGCCGCTGGTGATGAGAAGTACGCCGCTTTGAGTCACCAGAGGCCCCCCACCCATCGTAAAGGGAACCGTCCAAGCATATTGCCCGGTGTTCATATCGATGGCGTTCAAGGTCGCAAGCGGCCCCTTCAACAACGACTGTCCATCCGTATCGACGAACGAGCGATATCCGGTGAAGACATATTTGGTTGTCCCGGTCCCTTCGCCCACGCCGGGCTTATGAACTGGAGGCGGCTCTGTTCCAGGAATGTCAGCACCCGTCCTGAGGAACGACACCACATTATCAAGGGTCAAGGGCGGCATATTGGCGAAGGCGGGCATGCGGCCCCTGCCCTTTTTGATGACGTCGGCAATCTGTTCGACGCTGAGCCGATCACCAATATTGGTCAAGGCGGGGAACTCTGGAGGATTACCGCCGCGGTCTCGGCCATGACACGAAGAACACTGGCCCAGATAGGCATTCTCACCAATTCCAGCCGCGCGCAGCTTGGCGTATTCCGCTAGCCCCGAAATGGAGGAGCCGTTCGCAGCGCTTGCATAGAGGAAACCCTTGCGGTCGGCAGCCATGCCGCCAAGCCCGTTGCCGCCCGAAAAGCCGGGGGCGACAAGGGTGTCCTTGTCTAGGCTCGGCGGTACATAATGACCGCCAGCGCCCGCCATGCTCGCAAAGATTTTCTTGGCCCGCTCTGCGGCCGCTGGCGTCCGATCCGTAAGGTCATCAACCGTTATGCTGGTCCGCGACAAGGGACGGGGCAAGGTGGGAATCGGCTGGGTTGGCCAAGCCTGCTCACCCGGAACCGTGCTCGGCGGGAAGGCGGTTTCCTTGATCGGGAACAGAGGCTTACCCGTCAGCCGATGAAAGGCATAGATGTGGCTCTGCTTGTTGGTAGAGACCACAATTTCGGCCTTTCGGCCGTTCTTGGTCACCGCCATCAGCAAGGGCGGCGACATGGAGTCGGAATCCCAAAGGTCATGATGGACCAACTGGAAGTCCCAAATCCGTTTACCGGTATTGGCATCCAACGCGATGGTTGAGCTGGCAAAGCGATTGGAGCCTAGTCGGCCCGCCGCGTAAAAATCCTCTGACGGTGAGCCGGTATTGATGAGCACCAGACCGTTTTTGACGTCAACGGTCGTACCGGCCCACGCATTGGCACCGCCTTGGGTCAGCCACGCATCCTTGGGCCAAGTTTCCGCTCCGGCTTCGCCGGGCCTCGGAATTGTATGGAAGGTCCAGACCAACTTACCGGTTCTGACGTCATAGGCCCGGGCGGGGCTTGGCGACGCGGGCAAGGTCTCGGCAACACGGCCGCCGCCGACAATGATCAGGTTCTTATAGAGGATGGCCGGAGAGGTCACATAGAACACATTGTCTTCAGCCTTGCCCCGCAGGTTTTCCTGAAGGTTGATCTGCCCACCTTTGCCGAACTTGGGGTCCGGCTTGCCGGTGGCGGGGTCGAGGAGAAAGATCAGGTTTTGATTGCTGAAAACAATCCGCGTGGTCTTTCCGTCGGTCCAACTGGCAAGCCCGCGGATCGGTTGGCCACCGGGCACTTGCGGATCAAAGACCCACCTCTGCTCACCCGTCACCGCGTCCAGAGCCACAAGCCGCCGACCGGGCGTCACGGCGAACAGGGTCCGACCGACAACGATGGGCTGAGATTCTAAGCCGCCGACCTCGATCGGGAAATTCCAAACCTGCTTAAGCTGGCTGACATTAGACTTGGTAATCTGGTCCAAGGCTGAATAGTGATCAGATGCAGGACCTGCATTATATTCCCAACCCACATTGGCCGGAAGCGCCAGCGTCATGGTTGCGGCGGCCAATGCCGATAGTCCTAAAAGTCCGGCCACGACACGCGCCAGCGGACGTCTTGTTGGGGTCGACATCGATAACTCCAGTCTTCGGCCCTATCGAAGAGCCACATTCATCTGCAAGGCGGTAATGGGCTCTTGGCTCTAGGGCTGAGCGTACATAGGGATCTGACCCTTAACCTTGGTCTTGATCCGGTAGATGTTGGCCCCTGACGTCAGGAAGATGCTCTTATAGTCGGCGTCGCCGAAGGCGATGTTGGTCGAGCCAGCCGGCAGTTGAATACGACCGATCATCTTGCCGGTAGGATCAATGACGATGATGCCGCCGGGCCCGGTCATCCAGACATTGCCTTGGCTGTCGACCTTCAGCCCATCGGGTGCACCGCGTCCGAACGGCGAGTCGGGCGCAAAATGGATGAACTCGCGCATGTTCGACAAGGTGCCGTCCTTGGCCACATCATAGGCGCGGACATACATTTCGGGACGCGTATTGGCGACATAGAGCACCTTACCGTCGGGTGAAAAACCGATCCCATTTGGCAGGTTCATGTCGGTAATGACGGGTGTGAGCTTACCGTTCTTGTAACGGAAGACCCCATTGAACGGAATTTGCCGCGACGGGGGCGAAACATTTCCCGGCGGTTGATTGTAGCCCGGCAAGCTGAAGGGCGGATCGGTGAACCACATGGACCCGTCCTTGGCGACGATCATGTCATTGGGGCTGTTGAAACGCTTGCCCTCAAAGTTCGGAATGAAGCTGCTAATCTTCTCGTTCTTATCGACGATCCCGATGTCCCGAATGCTCTGGCGAGCCATCAGGACGACACCGCCGGGGAACGGCACCAGACCGTTGG
>CALFYB010000198.1 GCA_937952995.1 uncultured Caulobacteraceae bacterium | reverse complement strand
ACATAGTGCATGGCCAGAATGATGCCGGTGATGATCTGCGTCATCAGGCACAGCGAAAGAATGCCGCCGAACGTGTACCAATAGTTCAGGTTCTTCGGGGTCGGATAGTCGACGAAGCTGTCATAGCCCAGTCGAATAATAGGAAGACGCGAGTCCAGCCAGCGCGTGAAACCGGTCTTCGGTTCGTAGGTCGAGTGTCCGCTCATCTGCGCATCAACCGATCTTAACCTTGGTGTCGGAAAGGAAGGCGTATTCAGGTAACGCCAGGTTCTTTGGGGCCGGACCCTTACGGATACGTCCCGCCGTGTCGTAGTGCGAGCCATGGCAAGGGCAGAACCATCCGCCCCAGTCGCCGCCGCCGAAGGTCGGCACGCAACCCAAGTGGGTGCAGGAACCGATCAGGATCAGCCACTCGGCCTTGCCTGGCTTATGACGGTCGGCATCCTTTGCGGGATCCTTCAGGTCGGCATTGTCATCGGCCTTAGCCTTGGCAATCTCCGCTGGAGTTCTCTTGCGCACGAACACCGGCTTACCGCGCCACTTGATCGTGACCTCGGAGCCGTCTGCCACCTTGGACAGGTCAAATTCCAATGACGCCAGAGCGAGCATGTCGCCTGACGGATTCATCTGATCGACCAAGGGCCACACCACAGAGCCGACGGCTCCGGCTGTAGCGGCCAAGGCGGCCACATGAATAAAGTCTCTCCGGCTGGGATCTTCGCCAGCTGGGGTAATTTCCCCGACGGTATCGGCCACCTCAACACCCTTCGAATGGACCGGCTGACATCGCGAAACGATTCAGCTCTGGTCACGTACAATCTCAATCGACCTGACTAAGGTCGTCTGCCACAAGAAGCTAGGCCTATGCAGCCATTCACCCCTTGCGGCGCAACGTCGCAATTGCCCACATGACTTGAGTCGCCTCAAGCCAATTAGCCCCTGTTACCGGTTCCGATAGAATGCGCCTCGCCCTTTTTCAACCAGACATTCCGCAAAACCTTGGTGCAGGCATCAGACTTTGTGCCTGTTTGGGCGTCGAAATGGACATTATCGAGCCTTGCGGATTCCCGTTATCCGATAAAAGTCTCGGACGCGCGGCGATGGACTATGGAAAAATTGCGCAAATTCAAAGACATAATTCTTGGTCTGATTTTCAACTCGCGCCAGAGCGTCAAAATGGGCGGCTGATTTTGCTGACCACAAGGGCCGCTGTTTCTTTGTACGATTTTTCCTTCAGTTCCGGTGACACCCTGCTGCTCGGCCGCGAAAGTGCAGGCGTGCCCGATGAAGTCCATGCGGCGGCGGCCGGTCGATTATTTGTGCCGCTGGTGCCGCAGGCCCGCTCCTTGAACGTGATTGTCGCCGGAGCCATGGCTCTGGGCGAGGCCATGCGACAAACGCGCATGGGCGACAAGTCCATGCCGTTGGCTTAAGAAAAGTTCATCATGACCGACACAGCCCTTCTCGATTCCCGCAAGTCCCAAGCCCGCGACTGGTTCGAAACCCTGCGCGATCGCATCTGCGCCACCTTCGAGGCGCTAGAGCAGGCCGCTCCGGCGGACCTCTATCCGGGCGAGCCTGCCACCTTCGTGCGCACCCCTTGGCAGAGGCCTGCGGGCGGCGGCGGCGTGATGTCGATGATGCACGGACGCCTTTTCGAGAAGGTTGGGGTCCATGTCTCGACCGTTCACGGCACCTTCCCGCCAGATTTCGCTAAGACCATGCCGGGAGCCGAAGAGGACCCGCGTTTCTTTGCCACCGGTATCAGCCTGATCGCCCATATGCGCAGCCCACGGGTCCCCGCGGTCCATATGAACACCCGCTTTATTGCGACGACCAAGAGCTGGTTCGGCGGCGGCGGCGACCTGACCCCTTTGCTGGCCTATCAGCGCGAGCAGACCTTCGAAGACGCGATCGATTTTCACGCGGCCTACAAAGCGGCCTGCGACAAGCACGATCCGAGCTGGCACGCGAAATATAAGGCCTGGTGCGACGAGTACTTCTTCTTGCCCCACCGCAATGAACCGCGCGGCATCGGCGGCATCTTCTACGACCACCATGACAGCGGCGATCATGCCCGCGATTTCGCCTTCACCCAAGATGTCGGCCAAGCCTTCTTGGACATCTATCCCAAACTGGTAGAGCGCCGCATGGGCGAAGCCTGGACCCCCGAAGAGCGCGACGAGCAACTGGTGCGCCGGGGCCGCTATGTCGAGTTCAATCTGCTCTATGATCGCGGCACGATGTTCGGCCTCAAGACCGGCGGCAATGTCGAGTCCATCCTCAGCTCGATGCCGCCCGAGGTGAAGTGGCCCTAGGGCGTCGCCTATCCTTCTACTCTCTATAGGCACTGCGCCCCTCGGCACGACGATGGATGCAAAGTCGCACGTCATGCTTTAAGCTGGCCGCTTCATATCTCTCGAAGGCCCTATGACGAACCTTATCGCCCTTCCCCTCGGCAAGCGAGAAGTGACAAAGGCGGCCAATCGGTTGGCCATTCTTGAAGCTGCGCGGGCTGTTTTCGGTGAATTGGGCTATGAGGCGGCGACTGTGCGCGACATCATCCGGCGCACCGGCTTGGCCTCTGGCACCTTTTATAATTACTACCGCTCGAAAGAAGAGCTGTTCGAGGCCCTGTCAGACGATGCCGCGCGGCGCCTTCGCCCCATCCTGCGGCATCAGTATGAGACCGCACCGGACTTTCAGTCCTATATCTACGGCGCTGTTCGAGCCTATTTCAGCTTCATGGCGCAAGAACATGAGACATGGCAGGCCAAGCGTCCGGTCGATGAACGTCAGCCGATCATGAATGCTGAAACGCCGGAAATGACCTTTATCTTTCATGAGATCCGCGACTCGATCCGCGCCGTCATCGACCGGGGTGACGTGCGGCCGGCCATCGGCCCGTACCGTCGAGACCCAGAACAACTCGGCGCTCTCCAGCACCTTCTGGGTCTCCTCCCAGCTCGTGGCGGTCAGCGCCGCGTCGAGGGCGGCGTTGCCGAAGCGGCCTTCGAGGTTGTCGAAAAGCACCAGGCGGTCGCCCGCCAGGGCCAGGGACGTGATGGTGTGCTTCATGCGGGGCTCCTCGGGGTGATTCGTGGGTGGATCGTTGGGGGTCGCGTCAGGCCGGTGTCGGCCCTGCCTGGATCAGTCACCACCGCCGCCGAGCAGATCGCTCAACGCGCCGAACGCGCCTGCGCGCTTGCGCCGCGGCGGGTCGTGTCGGTCGCCGGGCGGCTCGGGGTCGCGCCGTCGTCGGTGACCGAGATGGTGAAGAAGCTCGCCGCGGCGGGGCTGATCACGCACGTGCCGTACGGTCCGCTCTCGCTGACCGCCGAGGGGCGACGGCGGGGCGCCCCCCGCCGCCAGCAGCGGCCCTCCGGCTGCCGGGTCGGCGAAGGACGGCTCTGACGGCGACGACAGCAGTGGCAGCGATAGCGAGGACGAGGACGAGGGCGACGGAATGGCCCTCGAGGGCGCCGGCGAGGCTGTGGGCGATGCAGAGAGCTCTGTCGAGCTCGTCGTCTTCTCCCCCG
>CALFYB010000197.1 GCA_937952995.1 uncultured Caulobacteraceae bacterium | reverse complement strand
CAATGCGCGCGCCTGTGCCGGAAAGCATCTGGTCTATCCGGTGCTTTTCCGCGCGGAACGCCGCCAGGTTGCGTCCTGCAAGCGCTGAACCTTGTGGGATCTTAGCGCCCTTGGGGTTCAATTTGGCACCGTTTCGCATGACTTCATAATGCAGGTGCGGACCGGTGGACGAACCGGTCGATCCGACATAGGCGATGACCTGTCCCTGACGCACGCGTGATCCTGGGCGCAGCTTGGGCGACCAGCGTGACAGGTGAGCATAGGCGGTCGCCCAGCCGCCGGAATGCTGGATCTTGACCCAGCGGCCATAGCCACCGTTCCAGCGGACCTCTTTGACGACGCCGTCACCGGCTGCGATCACAGGGGTGCCTGAACCGACGCCAAAATCGATGCCTTGATGCATCCGGTTATAGCCCAAGATCGGATGGCGTCTGACGCCAAAACCCGAGGTCATGCGTGCGCCATCGACGGGGGTGCGCAGCAGGAAGCCTCTGATGTTCTTGCCGTTTTCGTCGAAATATTGCGGGGCTGACCCAGCGTTCTCTTTGAACCGGTAAAAGCGGCTGGTGCCGCCCTTGGCCTCGATTTCGGCATAGAGAAGGTCGCCGGTCTCGACGGTGCGGCCGCTTTCGGTCAGCTTGCGATCAAAGACCATGCGAAAATTATCGCCAGGTTGGATGTCACGGCTGAAGTCCAGCTTGTGACTGAACAGTTTGACCACCTGAGCGGTGAGGGCCGGAGTGGCACCGGCCAATGCAGCGCTTTCATAGAGCGAGCCCTGCATTTGGCCTTGGGCGACGGTGGTTTCCGACCGGATTTGCTCTTCAAGCTCCCGCAGCTTCAGAGCACCATCAAAGGTCCGCGATAGGGTCAGGGCTGAGGCCGGGCCGGTACGCATGGACAGGCCGACCAGCCGCACGGGGCCTCGTTGATCGCGCGGTCTGGCAATGGCGGCGTCAAAGGCGAGACCTGCCTTGATATTGACCGTGTCGAAGGTCGAGCCGATGGCCTTGACCACTTCGCGGGCTTCACTGTCGCTGACGCCAGCGCGGCGGACAGCGGCCTCGAAGGTCTCACCTCGGCGGACCTGAACGGGGATATTTTCCGGACGGCTATAGCCCTGTTGGGCCTCGGCCTGGGTGAAGGCTTCATGCTGCAGCTCGCTCAGCTGAGCCGTTGCGGTTTGGCGCGCGGCATCCTTCTCGGTTTCAGAGGCGCTGAGCTGCCAAGCGAGGGCGAGGGCGGCCATACCGGCCAAACCAACGACGAGCCGAGGGGTCAGCCGTACCGGGGTCCGTCTTGGATCGAATTCTATCATCGTCCCTCCTTGCGCGGGTGCGCGGTGCTTGGATCGGTGACCGAACTGAACTCCCCCAAGGGCCGCTCTGCCGCTCTCCGCAGGCCTTAACCAAAGGTTAAAGCCGGGTGGCGGGATATTTGGCGACTCTGCTCGTCTTGTCACGGACAAATTTGATTTTAATCAAACTGCAGCGCCGTTCGGACTTGCGATGCTCACTAGGCGCTGTGCGGATCATCCGCTTTCGCGCAGGGGGCGATCTAACGCGCGACGGCACATCAAAAAACCCGCCTTGGGGAAGGCGGGTTCTTCTGGAGGTCCGTAATGCTGGGGTCTGGCCTTAGGCGGCGGAAACTTCGAGCATTTCGTTGGGATCGCGCAGGACGTAGCCCCGGCCCCAGACGGTTTCGATATGGTGTTGGCCATTGGCCGCAGAGGCCAACTTCTTGCGAAGCTTGCAGATGAAGACGTCGATGATCTTCAGTTCAGGCTCATCCATGCCGCCATAGAGGTGGTTTAGGAACATTTCCTTGGTCAGGGTCGTGCCCTTGCGCAGGGAAAGCAGTTCCAGCATCTGATATTCTTTGCCGGTCAGGTGAACGCGCTGGGTGAAGACCTCGACGGTCTTGGCGTCCAGATTAACCGTAATGTCGCCGGTGCGGATAACGGATTGGGCGTGACCCTTGGAGCGACGGACGACCGCATGGATGCGAGCGACCAGTTCATCCTT
This sequence comes from uncultured Caulobacteraceae bacterium, assembly GCA_937952995.1. GTDB lineage: Bacteria > Pseudomonadota > Alphaproteobacteria > Caulobacterales > Caulobacteraceae > CAISGS01. The sequence continues at coordinate 5,524 of CALFYB010000197.1, read as the reverse complement.
GTGGAATGGCTTGGTCATATAGTCGTCGGCGCCGCTGCCGAAGGTCTTGACCTTGGTATCGATCTCGGAGGTGCCGGACAGGATCATGATCGGCGTGTTGATCTTCGCGACCCGCAGGGTGCGTAGAACGTCCATGCCGGACATATCGGGCAGGTTGAGATCGAGCAGGATCAGGTCGTAATCGTAAATTTTGCCCAGATCGACGCCTTCTTCACCCAAATCGGTGGTGTAGACGTTGAAGCCCTCGGACTTGAGCATCAATTCGATGCTCTGCGCTGTTGCGCTGTCGTCCTCAATCAACAGTACGCGCATCGACCCCTCCCCGCCCAAAGACGGATTCGTTTCGCGGAATGAAAAAATCCGCCCCCGGTAAACTCTTAACCATATTTGCCTGCCATTCACTTACACTTGGTTAACTTTGAATGACTGGTGATTTCGTTCTAGGGTGATTTGCGAAGCCCGCGCAAGGGCTGCGTTAACCATTTTATTTATTGGAATTGCAGACTTTTAATTTCCTTCAGCTTGATGTTCACTCCCCTTTAAGGTCGAAGGCGGATGGTTGACGCAGACCAAATATTTTTTTGTCGTTAAATTTTAGAGGACGCTGAAGTGCGCAATCTGGTGGCAGCTGTAGAGCGCATTGACCCTCTGGTGGTCTTTGGGCGCGTGGCTGCGGTCAATGGATTGCTGATTGAGGCGAAGGGCGGCCTAACCCGTCTTGCCGTCGGCGCACGCGTTGAAATTACCCGCCTTCGCGATGCGCCGCTCGCCGCTGAGGTGGTTGGCTTTCGGGAGGCGAGGGCGCTTTTGATGCCGTTTGGTCCAGTCGAGGGCGTCGCGCCGGGGGCCGAGATCCGCATCCTTTCCGAAGGGGCCAATATCCGTCCAACCCTTGCGTGGCGTGGGCGGATCATCGATGCGTTCGGTGAACCGATCGATGGCAAGGGTCCCTTGCCTCAAGGCCAGGTGCCCTATCCCCTGCGCGCTGCGCCGCCGCCAGCCCATGCGCGCGGCCGCGTGGGTGAGCGGCTCGATCTGGGCGTTCGGTCCATGAACGTCTTTACCACCTGTTGCCGGGGGCAGCGGCTCGGTGTCTTTGCCGGTTCGGGGGTGGGTAAGTCTGTCCTTCTGTCGATGCTGGCGCGCGAGGCGACTTGCGATGTGGTCGTGGTGGGTCTGATCGGGGAACGGGGCCGCGAGGTCAGGGAATTTATCGAAGAGACCCTGGGCGAAGCGGGTCTTGCGCGGGCCGTCGTGGTGGTCGCAACATCTGATGAGCCTGCGCTAAAGCGTCGCCAAGCGGCCTATATGACCATGGCCGTGGCTGAGTTCTTCCGCGATCAGGATCAGGAGGTGCTGTGCCTGATGGACTCCGTCACCCGCTTTGCCATGGCCCAGCGGGAAATCGGCTTGGCAGCGGGTGAGCCGCCGACAACCAAGGGCTATACGCCGACGGTCTTTACAGAGTTACCGAAGCTGCTGGAGCGGGCAGGGCCGGGGCCAGTGCGCCCTGATGGCTCCGAAGGCGGACCGATCACTGGCCTCTTTACGGTCCTTGTCGACGGCGACGATCATAACGAGCCCATCGCCGATGCCGTTCGCGGTATTTTGGATGGCCACATCGTTATGGAGCGGGCCATTGCTGAGCGCGGGCGCTTCCCGGCCATCAATGTCTTGAAGTCGATCTCGCGGACCATGCCCGGCTGTCAGCGGCCCTATGAACGCGAAATTGTTTCCAATGCCCGCCAAACCCTATCAGCCTATTCCAATATGGAAGAACTGATCCGCATCGGGGCCTACCGCATGGGCACCGATCCCCAGATCGACCGCGCCATCCGCCTGAACCCAGCGCTTGAACAGTTTTTGGGGCAGGATAAGGACGAGGCGACCTCGCTGGATGACTGTTTTTCATCGCTCGCCGACATCCTCAATCAGGATAGCACATGAGCCGTTGGGTCCAGTCCTTGATCCGCATCTCGGACTATGAGGTGCAGACCCTGCAAAAGCGGCTTGCCGAGATCGTTGGGCGACGTGTCGATGCGGAAATGCGCATCGTCATGCTGGAGGCGGAATCTGAAGCCGAAGCCCGTCATGCTGAGGCCGATGTCGAGGCGGGCTTCATGCAGCTCGGCTTCACTCACGCTGTGCGACTTCGCAAGACGGAGATCCAGCTCACAATCGATGCATTGCTCGTCGAAGAGGCGGGCGCTCGCGATGCCCTAAGTGTCGCCTTTGAAGATCTCAAACGCTACGAGCACGTGGCTGAAGCGCAAAAGGTTAAGGCCGCCAAGCTGGAGCAACAGCGAGAGACGGCGGCGCTCGATGAGTTGGGGCTAAGGCGTCCTCGTTAGGAGCGAGCGTTAGCGATTAGTCCTGATCCGCCGGGGTGCTGGCTTCACGCATGGCGTGGAGGTCGTCGCTGATGCGGAACACCGCCAAATAGAACTCGCAGGCGGCGCGCCAGAGCAGGACCATGGCTCCAACCACTAAAAATCCACCGACGAGCACCGGCAGGGCAATGAGCAGCCCGGCCAGTGTGCCGTCGCGCAAGGCTAGACCAACCGCACCGCCGACAATGGCGAAGGCCATTAGGGCCAGTAATCCAAGTCCGGCCCAATAGATCAGATGCACAACCTCACGGGTCAGCAGCTTCTCAAAGGTCAGCATATCCCAAATCAAGGATTTCAGACTGGTCGACTTGGTTGTGATCGGCGCGCGCATGGTCAGTCCAGGATCTGGCGGTCATTTTCCGCCGGTTCTTCGCTATCAGGCACAGAGGCCGTCCGCAACGGTAAGGATGGCGCTAGATCTGGCCAACAGACTTTAACCTAGCGCGGTGATGGATTTCATTTTGTGACAGGACAACGGTTTGGCCCCGGAACCGCTCGATAATCGATCGAACATAGGGCCGGATGGTCGGGCCGGTGAGCAGGACGGCTGCATCTCCATTGATCGCTGCCCGTTCAAAATTCTCGCGAACCAGACGAATGAACTCTTGGAGTTTCGATGGGGCCAAGGCCAGTTGCTTATCATCTGCTGGACCGACCAGAGAGTCGGCAAACGCATGTTCCCATTCTGGCGACAGGGTGATGATCGGCAGGGCTCCATCGTCGCCCTTGTGCTGCCAGCAGAGCTGTTTGGCCAACCGGGCGCGGACCTGTTCGACCAACAGGACAACCGAGCTGTTATGCGGTGCGGCTTCGCCGATGCCTTCGAGAATGGTTGGCAGATCGCGGATCGAGACCCGCTCCTTGAGCAGCGCCTGCAGAACGCGTTGAACAGTGGTGGCGCTAACGACGCTTGGAATCAGGTCCTCGACCAGCTTCTTTTGCTCGCCGGGCAGGTCCTTCAAGAGCTTCTGGACTTCGGAATAGGACAGAAGGTCCGTCATATTGTCTTTGAGGATCTCGGTCAGATGCGTGGTCAAGACGGTCGCCGGATCGACGATCGTATAGCCACGGAAGGTGGCCTCTTCGCGCAGGCTCTCATCCACCCAGGTCGCTGGTAGGCCGAAGGCCGGTTCGAGCACATGTTCACCGGGCAGATCGACCTGACCGCCGCGCGGATCCATGACCATCAAGAAGCCAATCCGGACCTCGCCGCCGCCCGCTTCCATCTCTTTGATGCGGATGGAATAGCCCTGATTGGGCAGGCGCATATTGTCCAGAATACGCACTGACGGCATGACGAAGCCAAATTCGGACGCGAGCGTCCGGCGCAGGGCGCGGATCTGGTCGGTCAGGCGGCGACCTTCGAGGTCGTTGATGAGGTTCAGCAGCCCGTAACCCAGCTCAATCTTGACGTCGTCGATGGCCAATGACCGCGCGATGGGTTCTTCCTCCTCCTCAATCGGCCCGGCCAAAGCACCTTCTTGGCGTTCGGGCTCAATCGTGGCTTGGGAGCGACGCCATGACAGCAGGCCCGAACCGATGGAGATGGCAGCAAAGGGTAGGATCGGCATGCCGGGGACCAGAGCAATCACGCCAGCCGCTGCTGACACCATGCCAAGGCTGACCGGGTTCATGCTCAGTTGGGTGACGAGGGCGATGTCTGCCGCCCCTTCGACGCCCGCTTTGGACACAAGGAAACCCGCGGCGAGCGAGATGATCAGGGCAGGGATCTGGCTGACTAGGCCATCACCGATGGTCATGATTGTATAGGTCGAGGCCGCCTGACCGATCGGTATGTCGTGTTGGAACACCCCGATCAGGATGCCACCAATGACGTTGATGAAGGTAATGGCCAGACCGGCAACGGCATCACCGCGCACAAATTTCGACGCACCGTCCATGGCCCCGAAGAAGGTGGATTCTTGTTCCAGTTCCTTCCGGCGAAGTTTTGCGACGCTTTCATCGATCAGGCCAGCCGACAGGTCGGCATCGATGGCCATCTGTTTGCCGGGCATGGCGTCGAGGGTGAAGCGGGCCGCGACTTCGGCGATCCGGCCAGAACCCTTGGTAATGACGATGAAGTTCACCAAGACCAAGATCGCAAAGACGATCACGCCGATGATGAAGTTGCCCTGCATCATCATGGCCCCGAACGAGGCGATGACCTGACCGGCACCATGCACACCTTCATGCCCGTGAGCGAGGATCAGGCGGGTTGACGCGACATTGAGCGCCAATCGATAGAGCGTCGCGACCAACAAAACCGTTGGAAAAGATGTGAAATCCAACGGTCTTTTGAGCAGGATCGCAGTCATTAGGATCAGGACAGAGGTGCTGATCGAAATGGCCAGTAGCACATCAAGCAGGACCGGCGGGACAGGCAGGATCAGCAGGACGATGATCCCGACGACCCCGATGGCCATGATCACGTCACCGCGGCTCAGCCAGCCCCAGACCTCTTTGGCTGTGGGGGGGGCTGCAGTGCGGGCATTGAGATCCAGTTGGGCCATTCTGTCCTAAATCACTCTAAGTCTTTTACTGACGCCGTTGACGGCCTTTAAGCCGCTGATGTTCCCGTGCCTTGGTGCGCAGGTACTGCCACGCCGGACTCGGCATATTCTTTCAGCTTGTTGCGAAGGGTCCGGATGGAGATGCCCAAGATCGTTGCGGCATGGGTCCGGTTTCCGAAACAGTGGTTCAAGGTGTCGATAATCAATTGCTGTTCGACCTCGGCGACGGTGAGGCCGACAAAGCCGCGTGATGAGTCTGCATTGGCAATCGACATCGCCGCAGATGCAGCCTGCGCGGCTCGGCTAGCGGTCTGAGCGACCGGGTCAGTGCTGGACCGTGCCGCCATGGGTTGGCCATCGGGAAGGCGAATGGCGGGCTCGGCAATGTCTGCACCGGTGGATAGCAGCACGGCGCGGTGCATGGCATTTTCCAGCTCACGCACATTTCCCGGCCAACGATGCGAGAGGAGCCGCTTACGGGCCTCGTCCGAAAGTGGACGCTCCGGTATGGCGTTTGAGGCCGAGTATTTTTTGATGAAATGATCTGCCAGCGCCAAGATATCTGCGGGACGCTCACGCAGGGCAGGAAGGCGCAGATTGACCACGTTCAGGCGGTAGAGCAGG
>CALFYB010000196.1 GCA_937952995.1 uncultured Caulobacteraceae bacterium | reverse complement strand
GGTGAACGTCAGCCGATCATGCATACTGAAACCCCAGAAATGACCTTTATCTTTCACGAGGTCCGCGACTCCATCCGCGCCGTGATCGACCAGGGTGACGTGAGACCGGTTGATGCCGACTATCTGGCAGGTGCCGCGATTGCGCTCGCTCGGGACATAGGCCAACAGATGCTGCGCCGCCGCCCCATTGATATCGATGGTGCAACCGATTTTGCGGTAAAGATGATCCTTGGCGGCGTACCCGCCTTGCCTGCCCTAAAGCCCTAAACGCTCCCCTCCCTCATCGATCTAGGAACAGCCCCATGGCCGATATCAAGGTCCAGAAGTTCATCCTTAAGACCCTGCTGTCCCTGCCGACCCCCATCTTGCGGGCCATGAGCGGCGGCGCGGTGGACTATCGAGCCGGGCGGACCCTCGATCCACGCTTCCAGTTCCTGGCCCACGGTGCCAAGCGCATGCCGTCCATGACCACCCTGTCGCCAACTGCGGCGCGGGCGGCGAGTGCGACGGGTCTGGCGCTTATGTCGGGCCGCCGCGAGCCCGGAGTTCGATGTGAAGACCTGACTATGGAGGGCCCGGGCGGACTTCTGCCTTTGCGGCTCTATCGCCCCGAGCGGCAAGACCCGACCTTGCCCCTGATCGTCTTTGCCCATTTTGGCGGCGGTGTGATCGGCGATCTGGAGACCTGCGACGCCTTCTGCTCGATCCTCGCCAAGGACGTGCGCACGGCGGTCCTGTCGGTCGACTACCGTCTTGCGCCGGAGCACAAGTTCCCCGCCGGCCTTGACGATGTTCTGGCCGCCTATCGCTGGGGCCGAGACAATGCCGGACGCTTCGGCACGGCACCGGACCGCGCCGTCATCGGCGGCGACAGCATGGGCGGTAACTTCGCCGCCGTCATTCCTCATGAATTGAAGCGCCTCGGTGAAGCCCAGCCGGACCTGCAGCTCTTGGTCTATCCGGCCGTTGATGTGGCCAGTGAGACCGCCTCAATGACCGTATTCGGGGACAGCTATCCTCTGTCACGCGACGTGATGGAATGGTTCATGGCGCACTATATGGCCGCCGATTCAGACCCGACGGATACACGCCTATCGCCGATCAAGGCCGAAAGCTTTGAGGGACTTGCCCCTGCCGTCATCGCCACAGCGGGCTTTGATCCCCTCGTCGATCAAGGCGGGGCCTATGCCAAGGTCCTGCGTGAGGCGGGCGTGCCCGTGACCTATCGCTGTTATGACAGCCTCGCCCACGGCTTCACAGCCTTTACCGGAGCCCTCCCAGCCGCTGACGCCGCCTGCCGCGAGATCGCTGCGCTGGTTCAAAAGGCCCTAAACGAGAAGTCCGCCCTATGAGCCAATCACTTCCCGATCAGATGCGAGCCCTAGTGGTCTCATCGCTCGAGCCCAACTATGGCGGCGTAGCGGTCCAACAGGTTCCCGTACCCCGGCCTCGCGCCGGTGAAGTCTTGGTCAAGGTCAAGGCGGCCTCGGTCAACTTTCCCGACCTCTTGATGACCCGCGGCGAATATCAGCTCAAGCCGCCCCTGCCCTTTGGCGTCGGCATGGAGTTGGCCGGAGAGGTCGTGGCCATCGGCGAAGGGATCGAGGGCCTAAGCCTTGGCGATGCAGTCGTTGGCGGCTCACGCCTCGGCGGCTTTGCCGAATATGCGGTGCTCGGCAAGGACAGTGTCAAACCCAAACCCGCCGCCTTAAGCTTTGCCCAAGCCTCGGCCTATGGCGTGGCCTATCTGACCGCCTATGTGGCGCTGGTGCGCCGGGCACGGCTGGAGCCCGGCGAATGGGTGCTGGTCCATGGCGCATCAGGCGGCGTCGGCCTTGCGGCTGTGGATCTTGCCAAGGCCATGGGCGCAAAGGTCATTGCGACCTCAGCCTCTGACGAGAAGCTGGCCGTGGTTCAGGCCGAATATGCGCCAGATGCCGTGCTCAATGTCACCGCTGGCTTTCGCGAGCAGGTCAAGGCGATCACCGGCAGCGCGGGGGCCGATGTCATCTATGATCCCGTCGGCGGCGACGTGTTCGACGAGAGCGTGCGCTGCATTGGCTTTGACGGCCGCCTGCTGATTATCGGCTTCACCTCAGGCCGCATCCCCAATGTTTCGGTCAACATGCCCCTGATCAAGGGCTTCTCGGTCATGGGCGTTCGGGCGGGCGAATATGGCCGTCAATTCCCGCAAAAGGGCCTCGAAAACACCCAAGCGGTCTGGGACCTCGCCAACAGCGGAGCCATCAAGCCCCGCGTCCATGCCGAATATCCCCTAGAAGACTGGCGCGAAGCCTTCGACATGCTGGCCAACCGCAAGGTCATCGGCAAGGTCGTGATCGTTCCTTAGAGGACGAGTTGGACTTTCAGGCCGCCGTCGACAGGGGCTTAGCCCGCGCCACCCGTTCGCACTCAAGCGGATCATTTTGGGCAATCCACAGATCCGTGCGCCGCTGGGTGTTGAGCCAAAATTCCGGGCTATTGCCAAAGACCCGCGCCAAGATCAGCGCCGTCGGCACCGTGACCACGCGGCGAGACCGACACAGCTCATTGACGTGCTTGCGTGGCACACCCATCGCCTCAGCAAGGGCCGTTTGGGTCAACCCCAAAGGCTCCATAAACTCTTCCACCAAAATTTCAGCCACCGAGGCTGGTTTGCGAAGGGTCGTCAACATGGCTCACCTCACCTGTAGCTATGGTCGTCAAGATAGAGGCCGCTGGCCTCACCGCGTTCGGCATTCCACTGAAAGATCAACCGCCATTGCCTATTGATCCGGATGGAGCAGAACCCTTCGAGTCGTCCTTGAAGCTTTTCAAAATGGTTGCTCGGCGGCACCCGCAAATCCTGATCTGTGACAGCATCATCGATCATCTGGATCTTACGAAACAGCCGAGATTTCACATCGGCAGGTATCGATTTGGCGTGGGCATCTTCAACAAAGAACCGCCGTAGCCAATCATCCCGAAAACTGATGATCATTGCAGACCTCTCTTGCAGTCTCTATGTACCACTCAACGGTACAATGGACAAGTCCTCATGGGTGCCCTAAACAGGCCTCGTCCTCTTAAAGACCGTGGATCGTTCCTCAGCCTTTTGAATCGGTTGACAGGACGGCTCCTGCCCCTTATCAACCGCCCCTCATTCGCAGGTGGAGACACTTGCGGACACAGACCTATTATCGACTGGAGCCTAATCGTGAAGCGGACATTCCAACCCAGCCAACTCGTGCGCGCGCGCCGTCACGGCTTCCGCACGCGCATGGCCACCAAGAACGGCCAAAAGATTGTTGCGCGTCGTCGCGCCAAGGGCCGTAAGCGCCTGACGGCCTAAGGCGTCTAGCGACCTCTTTATTCCGGCATCTTGCCGACCCGTTGAGCAACTCAGAAGGGGTGCGGTCTTGTGATCGAAGTCCCTTCAGAGCCAACGGCGGCAGGTTCCCAGCCCATCCTAAAGCGCCTGACCAAGCGGCCCGAGTTTCTCGCGGCTGCTAAAGGTCGTTCTAGTGCCAAGGGAGCGGTCGTTGTTCAGGCCCTGGCCCGGGTGAGCGGCGACGCTGAAACGACCGCGCCAGACCTCGCCATTCGCATCGGATTTACCGCCACGCGCAAGATTGGCGGGGCCGTAGAGCGAAATCGAGCAAAAAGACGCCTTAGAGAGGCCGCCAGACAGATTCTCCCCCTGCACGGACGCCCCGGTTTCGACTATGTCTTTGTCGCCAGAGGTGGGACCATCGCCCGTCCTTGGGCCCGCTTGCTTGACGATGTTAAAAACGCACTGATAAGCCTTTCCGCCTCCTCTGGTCCCAACGGCGATCGCCCGTCGGCCTCCTCCTCCCGGTAACAGTCTCCCATGCAAAATGAGTCCAGCCGCAATACGATCATCTTCATCGTCTGCGCCGTCGCCATTCTGGTCCTCTATCAGATCTTCGTGCTCGACCCCGCTGCCAAGCGCCGTCAGCTCGACCGGGCCCAGGCGGTTGCGGTGGCTCAGGCCACGGCCATCAAGGCCGGCGTGCCCGTTCTGCCCAACGGCCAAGTGAGAGAGACCTATGTGCCGCGCGCAGAGGCCGCTGCAGCCAGCCCACGCATCGCCATCGACAGTCCCGGCCTGAGCGGCTCGCTGGCCCTGAAGGGTGCGCGGATCGACGACCTGTTCCTCAAGGGCTATCGCCAGACCATCGAGAAGAACAGCCCGCTGGTCGAGCTGTTCCGTCCCGAAGGGGCTCAGAACGCCTATTTCGCCGAATTCGGTTGGGCCGGGGCCAATGTCGCCGACCTGCCCAACGCCGATACGCTGTGGACCGCTGCGCCCGGTGCGAAGCTGACCCCCGCAACGCCCGTGACCTTGACCTATGTCAGCACCACCGGTCTGACCTTTACGCGCAAGATCAGCATCGATGACCGCTTCATGTTCACGGTCACGGATAGCGTCGCCAATGCCAGCGCCACGCCGATCCAACTGGCCGCCTATGGCTCAGTCCAGCGCCAAGGTATTCCCACCGACCATGCCGCCAGCGCTGTGGTGCATGAGGGCGCCGTAGGTGTTGTCGACAGCAAGCTAACGACCATCAAGTACAAGGCTTGGAAAAAGGACGGCGGCTCCGAGGCCACCTCGACCGGCGGCTGGATGGGCATCACCGATAAATATTGGCTGGCCGCCCTGATCCCGGCCCAGAACGAGGCCAATAAGAGCCAATTCCGCGTGGTCCAGACCGGCCTCGCCGATGTCTATGAAGCCAACTTCGTGGGCCCCGTCCATAAGATCGCACCCGGTAGCGCCGTCTCTGAGACCCAGCACCTGTTCGCCGGTGCCAAGATCGTGCCGATGTTGCGAGACTATCAAAAGTCCCTTGGCATTGTGCGCTTTGACCAGGCCGTCGACTGGGGCAACTTCTGGTTCTTTACCCGCCCGATCTTTACGGTCTTGGAGTTCTTCTATCATCAGGTCGGCAATGTCGGCGTGGCGATCCTGCTTCTCACCGTCGTGGTCAAGGTGCTGTTCTTCCCGCTGGCCAATAAGAGCTACGAATCCATGAGCATGATGCGCAAGGTCGCGCCGCAAATGGAGGAGATTAAAAAGAAGTACGAAAAGGATCCCCAGAAGCTCCAACAAGAGACCATGGCCCTCTATCAACGCGAGAAGATCAATCCGTTGATGGGCTGCCTGCCGATGCTGGCGCAGATCCCGGTCTTCTATGCCCTGTTCAAGGTGCTGTCGGTGACCATCGAGATGCGTCATGCGCCGTTCTTCGGCTGGGTGCATGACCTGTCCTCACGCGACCCGACGACCTTCGTGAACCTGTTCGGCCTCATCCCTTGGGATCCAGCGACCGTGCCCATGATTGGTGCCTTCCTCAGCGGACCGCTGCATATCGGCGTCTGGCCGCTGATCTATGGTCTGTCCATGTGGCTGTCGCAGGCCATGAACCCGCCCGCGCCTGATCCTGTGCAACAGAAGATTTTCCAGCTGTTCCCGATCATCTTCACCTTCACCATGGCCCAGTTTTCCGTCGGTTTGGTGATCTATTGGTTCTGGCAGAACATCCTGACCATCCTGCAGCAGTACGTCATCATGCATCGCCTGAAGGTCGAAAATCCCATCGACACCTTCATCGCCCGCATGAGCGGTAAGCAGCAGGCCGCAGGGTGAGTTTTACCGAAGAGACGATTGAGAGCGCGCGGGTCCTGTTTGCACAGCCCGTCGCGTTTCTGATGGGAGCAGCCGCCATCGCGCAGCTGCCCCCCGCAGACCTGCCGGAAGTGGCCTTCGCCGGGCGCTCCAATGTCGGCAAGTCGTCGCTGATCAACGCTCTGGTCAATCAAAAGTATCTCGCCCGCGCCTCGAACGAACCGGGCCGGACCCGCGAGGTCAATTTCTTCGTGCTGGATGAGCAACTGCGGCTCGTCGACCTTCCGGGCTATGGCTTTGCACGGGCGTCCAAGACCACGACGGCCAAGTTCCAGAACCTTGGCCGTGACTATCTGCGCGGCCGTCCCAACCTCAAGCGCGTCTTTTTGCTGATCGATGCGCGTCACGGTCTAAAGGCCGTTGATGCCGAGGCGATGGACGCCTTGGATTTAGCTGCTGTGTCCTATCAGATCGTGCTGACCAAGGCCGACAAGATCAAGCCCCACGAACTGGCTGTGACGGTGGAAAAGACCCTCAAGGGCATTGCCAAGCGACCTGCCGCCTTCCCTCGTGTGGTGGCGACCTCTTCGGCTAAGGGGGATGGTATTCCTGAACTGCGCGCTGAAATCATGGAGGTCTGCGCTCTGATTTAAGCGCCAACACCCCTACCAAGAACCCCGTCCTGCACCAAGAACCGTGACATTTGCCCCGGTCTTCGTTATCGAAACGCGCTCTCTCTATTCGGCGGACCCTAGATGGCTGACACTCCTAAAACTCCAGACCTAGCCCCGGAAGAAAGCGGCTGGGCCACGGCCAGGACGCTGGCTGAGGCGCTGCCCTATATCCAGATCTATGACCGTGAAACCGTGGTCATCAAATATGGCGGCCACGCCATGGGTGAAGAGAGCGTCGCAAAGCTGTTTGCTGCCGATGCCGTTCTGCTGAAACTGTTGGGTGTCCATCCGGTCATCGTCCATGGCGGCGGTCCGCAGATCAGCCGGATGCTCGACAAGGCTGGCGTCAAGTCGACCTTCATTGACGGCCTGCGCGTCACCGATCAGGCGACGATGGAAGTGGCCGAGATGGTCCTGTCCGGCGCGATCAACAAAGAGATCGTCCACTGGATCAACCGCGCCGGTACCGAAGCCGATGTGCGCGGCGTCGGCCTGTCGGGCAAGGATGCTCGTCTGATCACCGTCGAGCGGGCCCGCAAGTCTCGCCGCGATCCCGATAGCAATATCGAGCGCATCGTCGATCTTGGCTTTGTGGGCGAGCCCAAAAAGGTCGATCCCAAGATCATCGAGGCCCTGATCTATGCAGACGAGGACTATATCCCCGTCATCGCCCCCATCGGCGTGTCCGACGAGGGCCAGACCTACAACATCAATGCGGACACGGTCGCAGGGGCCCTTGCCGGGTCGCTGAAGGCCAAGCGCATGCTGCTCTTGACCGACGTGGCCGGGGTGCTGGATGCCGACGGCAAGCTGATCCGTCAGATGTCGGTAAGCGAAGCTCGAGCCGCCATTCAGAGCGGTGTCGCGACCGGCGGTATGATCCCCAAGCTCGAAACCGCCATTGCAGCCGTTGAGCAAGGCGTCGACGCCGTGGTCATTCTTGATGGACGTCGCCCGCACGCCATGCTGGTCGAGCTGTTCAGCGAACACGGTGCCGGGACCCTGATCCGCGCATGACCGCAGATTTGAGGCATGTGGACAGCTGGATCTTCGATCTGGACGACACCCTCTATCCGCGCGAATCCGAGGTCATGGCGCTGGTTTCAGACCGGATGACCGAGTTCATGGTCCAGTTCACCGGCTTGCCGAGGGACGAGGCTTGGACACTGCAGAAAAAGTACTTCCACGAGCACGGTACCACCTTGGCCGGTCTGATGGCTCATCACGGCCTGCCCCCGGAAGAGTTCCTGACCTTCGTGCATGACATCTCGCTTGATGGCCTGAGCGCCGACGCGGAGCTGCGTCAGGGGCTGGAACGGCTGCCCGGTCGGCGTTTGGTCTTTACCAATGGCTCGGGCGAGCATGCGGAGCGGGTGCTGGCCAAGCTGGGGGTCGCGGATCTGTTTGAGGATATTTTCCACATCGCCTCGGCCGACTATCTGCCCAAGCCCGCCGTCTCAACCTTTGACAAGATGGCCAAGGCCTTTGGTCTAACCCCCAAGAGCGCTGTGTTCTTCGAGGACAGCGAGCGCAATCTTGAACCGGCAGCGGCCATGGGTATGACCACCGTCATGGTTGGACTGCACGCCCTAGACTCCACCGCCAAATTCGTCCACCACCGCACCTCGCGTCTGCCGCCGTTTCTGATCGGCGCACGCCTTCAGGAGAGTTGAGCCATGACCGCGCCCTTCGCCGACCTGCAAGCTGCCGTCGAAGCAGCCTGGGAAGCCCGCACTGAAATCAGCGACACCACCACTGGCCCCTCGCGCGAGGCCGTCGAAGAGTGCATCTCCCTGCTGGACAGCGGTGCTGCGCGGGTCGCTGAAAAGATCGACGGCGAATGGCAGGTTCACCAGTGGCTGAAGAAGGCTGTGCTGCTGTCTTTCCGCCTCCACGCCAATCAGATCATGACCAGCGCCGAGAGCATGAACCACCCGATGGGTATGGGACCTTGGTGGGATAAGGTCCCCGGTAAGTTTGCGAACTGGACGGATAAGGACTTTGCCACCGCCGGTTTGCGCGCTGTACCCGGTGCCGTCGCGCGCCGCGGGGCCTTTATTGGCCGTAACGTCATCCTGATGCCCAGCTTTGTGAATATCGGGGCCTATGTCGATGAGGGCACGATGGTCGATGGCTGGGCCACGGTCGGGTCCTGTGCCCAAATCGGTAAGAATGTGCACATCTCCGGCGGCGCAGGCATTGGCGGCGTGCTGGAGCCGCTTCAGGCCGCGCCGACCATCATCGAGGACGGCTGCTTCATCGGCGCGCGCTCCGAAGTGGCCGAAGGCGTCATTGTTGGCGAGGGCGCAGTCCTGTCGATGGGCGTATTCCTTGGCGCTTCAACCAAGATCGTCGATCGGGCAACCGGCGAGATCCATATGGGCAAGGTTCCGCCCTACAGCGTTCTGGTCCCCGGCTCACTGCCCGGGGCCGATGGCGGCCCGGGCCTCTATTGCGCCGTCATCGTCAAGCGGGTGGACGCCCAGACCCGCTCCAAGACCAGCATCAACGAGCTGCTGCGGGACTAAAGACCATGACCCTCGATCCCCTTGCCCTGGCACAGGCCCTGATCCGTCGTCCCTCGGTCACCCCGGCCGATGCCGGAGCCATGGACGTGTTGCAGGCCGCTCTGCAGGGTCTGGGGTTCGTCTGCCGCCGCATGCCCTTTGAAGGGATCGAGAACCTCTATGCCCGCCGGGGCACGGCGGGACCAAACCTGGCCTTTGCCGGACATACCGATGTGGTGCCGGTAGGCGACGCGGCGGCCTGGAAAACCTCACCCTTT
>CALFYB010000195.1 GCA_937952995.1 uncultured Caulobacteraceae bacterium | reverse complement strand
TTCAAGCCCTTTCCCCCCTTGAGGGGGAGAGGGTTGGGAGTGGGGGGTATTCATCCTCTTGCCTCCGCCGCGGTCCCCAAGAAAACGAGGATCCGGAAGGAAGTCTGGGTAGGGCTACGCGGCCTTGCCGTCGGTCTCGGCCATGCGCTGGATGGTGGCGTAGTCGGTCTTGCCCGTCCCCAGAACTGGAATTTCGGTGACATGCATGATCTTGCGCGGCACGGCCAGCTCGGGCGCGCCGATACTTTGCGCATGGGCAACGAGGGGCGCGACCTTGGCGTCTAGCCGGTCGGTCACAAGGATCAAACGCTCGCCCTTACGCGGATCGGGCATAGAGATCACGGCGTGGCGGGCATCGGGCCACATCTGAAGGGCAAGGTCTTCGGCCGCCGTTAGGGACACCATCTCGCCGCCGATCTTGGCGAACCGTTTGACCCGGCCCAGAATGGTAATCCAGCCATCATCGGCCAGTTCCACCACGTCGCCCGTATCGTGCCAGCCATCGACCGGTGCCTCGATCGCCCCATTCTCATTGAGGTAGCCGACCATGACATTGGCCCCGCGGACATAGAGACGTCCGCCCGTAGGAATGCCGTCAACAGGCTCAACCCGCGTTTCAATGCCGGGAAGCAGGCCGCCGACCGTGCCGTGGCGATTATCGGTCGGCTTATTGACAGCAATGACGGGCGCGGCTTCGGTCGCCCCATAGCCTTCAAGCAAGGGGATGGGACCGAAGCGATCCTTGACCAACTTGTGCGTCTCGTCGCGGACCTTCTCGGCACCGCAGACCACGAATTTCAGACCTGATAGGTCGCCCGGATCGGCCGCACGGGCATATTGGTTGACGAAAGTATCGGTCGCCAGCAGCACGCTGGCCCCGCTCTCGCGCACCAGCGTCGGGATCTGCTTGACGTGGAGCGGCGAGGGATATTCGAACGCCTTCATGCCATTGAGGATCGGCAACAGCACGCCCGCTGTCAGGCCAAAACAGTGGAAGGTCGGCAACGGATTGAAGAAAACCCACGCCGGATCAAGATCAATATGGGCGGCGATCTGTCGAACATTGGTCACCAGATTGGCTTGGCTCAGGATCACGCCGCGCGGCGCACCAAAGCTGCCAGAGGTGAAGAGCACGACACCGGTCGTGTCAGGGCTTGCCTTAGCGCGGAACCGGCGTGGCATGGCCCCAGCAGCGGCGGCAAAAAGCTTGTCGCCAAGGCCAAGACTGGCGCGGACATCTTCCAGATAGTGGACGAGGCAGACCTCGCCCAAGGCGTCGGTCAGGTCTTCCAGCTTGCCCTGCTCGACAAACCGGTGGGCGGTATAGACGCGGCGAACCCCGGCGATCTTGACCGCTGCCTTGAGATTACGAATCCCTGCCGTGAAGTTGAGCATGGTCGGAACGCGACCAAAGGCGTGGAGCGCAAAGAAGGTCACCACCACGGCCGCGCCTGAGGGGAGCATGAGACCAACCCGTTCGCCCGGCTCCGTCACGGCCGCGATTTTCCGACCCAGCGCAAAGGCTGCCCGGATTAATCCTGTATAGCTGAGCGGGTTACGGTCTTGATCTTCGAGGATCAGTTTCTTGGCACCGTAGAGGTCGCTTGCCTCAATCAATGCGTCAAACACCGAGCTCTGACCCGATGTGGCGTCGTATGCCTTTGGCATTACGGCGTCGCCTCCCTGTCGTTCATCCAGTTCGTCGTCACAATTTGATCTTATTTGCCCCAACGTCCAACAGAAATAGGCAGTTTCGCTGCAAAGATGTCGCCAAGACTTGATCATCGGCGCGCAAAGTCCGATTTAGAGCTCATGGTCACGCTCATCGACACCAATGCCGCCCCGACTCTGCGCCATCCCGAAAAGCGCAATCGTCCTGAATCAGCGGTTCTGCGCAAACCCGAATGGCTGCGCGTAAAGGCTCCAGGCTCAGAAGGCTATAATCAGACCCGAAAGATCGTGAAGGACAATGGTCTGGTTACGGTCTGCGAAGAGGCGGCCTGTCCCAATATCGGCGAATGCTGGAGCCAGAAGCACGCGACCATGATGATCATGGGCGATACCTGCACGCGGGCCTGCGCCTTTTGCAATGTGAAGACCGGACTACCCGGGCCGTTGGATGCAGGCGAGCCAGAGCGGGTAGCCTTGGCAGTCCAGCAGATGGGCCTTAGCCACGTGGTCATCACCTCGGTCGACCGAGATGATCTGGTCGATGGCGGCGGTGAACACTTTGCGCAGGTGGTCCGAGCCATCCGTGCGGCGGCTCCGGCCACCACGATTGAAATCCTGACGCCAGACTTTCTGCGCAAGGACGGTGCGGCCGAGCAGGTCATTGATGCTCAGCCCGATGTCTTCAACCATAATCTCGAGACCGTGCCTCGGCTCTATCTCAAGATCCGCCCGGGCGCGCGCTACTATCACTCCTTGCGCCTGCTCGAACGCGTCAAGGAGCGTGATCCGTCTCAGTTCACCAAGTCTGGCCTGATGGTTGGATTGGGCGAGACCAAGGAAGAGGTCATGCAGGTGATGGACGATATGCGCTCCGCGGGGATCGATTTCATCACCATCGGCCAATATCTCCAGCCAACCCGCCGTCACGCGCCGATTGATCGTTATGTCGAGCCGTCGGAATTCAAGGCCTATGAGGCCATTGCGCGGGCTAAGGGTTTTCTGATGGTGTCAGCAAGCCCGCTGACCCGGTCGTCGCACCATGCCGGTGAGGATTTCGCACGCTTGAAAGCGGCGAGGGCGGCCAAGGCGGCGGCAACCTCCGCCCCGCGCTAGGATCAAGGCCCACGTGCGCCACGCTCTGACGAAGATTTTGCCCTATAGCGTTGATCAAATGGTGGCGCTGGTCGGGGACGTCGAGGCCTATCCCGACTTCATCCCGTGGATCACGCAGATGCGCACCTGGAACGCGGCGACCCGCGCGCCGGGTGTCACCCAAGTTGATGCGGAAGCCGGGGTAGGGTTCAAGTTCTTGAGTGAACGGTTTGCCACGCGGGTTTTGCGCGACGAAAACCAAGGCCGCGTCGAGGTGGCCTTGCTCTATGGACCGTTTCGCAAACTATCCAATGTCTGGGCCTTCTATCCAGACCCTGCCGGGACAAGGATCGAGTTCAGCATCGATTTTGAGTTCAAGACGCGCCTGCTCGATGCCCTGTTAAAAGCCAATATGAACAGTGCTGTAGACCGGCTTATTCAGTGTTTTGTTGAGCGCGCGGAACAGCTTTACGGCAGTCCAAAGGCCTAGGTCAGACGGTCGCGCAGCATTTCCAGCGCGACCTTCACCGCCTCCATGCGGATCTCAGTGCGGCCCAGATCGCCAAAGCGCTCGACCCGGTGGATCACCGAATGGTTGGTGCGGAAGGTGGCAAAGTGAACCAGTCCGACAGGCTTAAGGGTGGTGCCGCCGGTGGGGCCTGCCACGCCCGTGATCGACACGGCAATGTGGGCGTTGGAATTGTTGACGGCCCCCTCGGCCATCATCCGCGCGACGGGCTCTGATACTGCGCCATAGTCTGCGATCAGATCGCCCGGAACATCGAGCATCTCGGACTTGGCCCGGTTGGAATAGGTCACGAAGCTGCGTTCGAGCACGTCTGAAGAACCCGAGATGGCGGTAATCGCCGCGGAAACTAGCCCGCCGGTGCAGCTTTCCGCTGTTGTGACCCGAAGCCGACGCTCCCGCGCCTCATCGACGAGCAGGCGGGCGAGGGTTTCGATTTCTAAGGGGAACATGGCGCGGTCTTTCTAATAGAGCTCTTTAGGGATCATGGCCCGTTCGTCTGTCAGTGACAATGAAAGAGCGAGGCTAGAGCGGCATATCGATAGAGGCGATGGCCTGAGCCGCCAGACCCTCTTCTCGGCCCGTAAATCCCATCTTTTCCGTGGTCGTGGCCTTGATACTGACCCGGTCCAGCGGAAGGCCAAGGATCTCAGCGACCCGTTCGCGCATGGCTTGGCGGTGGGGTTTGATCTTTGGACGCTCGCAGATCAGCGTCAGATCGACATTGATGATGACGCCGCCCTTGGCCAGAACCAGATCGGCAGCATGCCGCAGGAAGACCTCTGACGCGACGCCGCGCCACTGCGGATCGGTCGGGGGGAAGTGATCGCCGATATCGCCCTCACCAATGGCCCCTAGGATAGCATCGGTCAGAGCATGGAGCCCAGCATCAGCGTCGGAATGTCCAATCAGGCCCATCTCATGGTCGATCTTCACGCCGCACAGCCAGAGTTCCTCGCCCGCGCCAAACCGATGGGCGTCTATGCCCTGTCCGGTCCGAACGCCGCGGCGACCTGCGGCGAGGGTCTCGGCCATGGCAAAATCCTCCGGATAGGTCAGTTTGAACAACATCGGGTCGCCCGGTACGGCCAGAACCCGCCCGCCTGCAGCCTCAAGAACCCCGGCATCGTCGGTCATTTCAGCGTCTAGGGGCAGGGCATCATAGGCCTTGACCAGTGCCTCAAACCGAAAGGCCTGAGGTGTCTGAACCCGATAGAGCCCGTCACGAGGAGCGGCAGTTAAGGCACCCTCGGCACCCTGACGCTTCAGGCTATCCGCCATGGCGAGGGCTGGGACCGCACCTTCGGCCTCGGAAAGCTTGTCCAGAAGTGCGCTGACATGGCTTGCGCGAACAAAGGGGCGCGCCGCGTCATGGATCAGAACCGAAGAGATTGGGTGAGGGCAGGTCTTAAGGGCTTCCAGTCCAGCGCGGACAGAATCGGTGCGCCGCGCGCCGCCGGTAACGCTCTGCCATCCCTCTAGCCCGGTCAGTGCAGCCTTGGCTTCGGCCTCAGCGCCCTCAGGTATGACAACGAGCAGTGGCTTGGCTCCGGCTTGTAATAGCGCCGCGACGGACCAGCGTAAGACCGGCTGCCCGCCGACCTGACGCCACTGTTTTGCGGGGCCTGATCCCGCCCTTTGGCCCGAGCCGCCTGCAACAATGATCGCTGAAAATTTCATGTCTCTGTTTTGGCCATCAATTGGTGAAAGTCTAGACTAGACGGCATCGATTTATCTGCCTAAAAACTGGGCTTACGAGGTGACTAATAAATGGGCGATAGTCTATCCATCGGGTCCGAAACCGTTCTAGGTCGAGTGTTCCTTGCGCCAATGACAGGCGTCAGCGACCTGCCATTTCGGATGACGGCTCTAAAACAGGGCGCTTCTTATGTGGCGACCGAGATGGTCGCCTGCGCTGACCTAGCCAAAGGACGCCCCGACGTTATGCGCCGCGCAGCCATTGGTGAAGGCTCTCACCTGATGGTCATGCAACTGGTTGGCCGTGAGGCTCAATGGATGGCGGAAGGCGCTCGGCTAGCCCAAAGCGCTGGGGCCCAAATCATCGATATCAATATGGGTTGTCCCGCCAAGGAAGTCACCGGAGCCCTGTCTGGGTCGGCTCTGATGCGCGATCTTGATTTGGCCGAAAGCCTGATCCGGTCTGTCGTCGATGCCGTCGATGTGCCCGTGACCGTCAAGATGCGGCTCGGCTGGGACGAAAATAGCTGCAATGCGCCGGAATTGGCGCAGCGCGCGCAGGCCGCTGGGGTCAAGGCCGTCACCATCCACGGCCGTACCCGGTCTCAGTTCTATAAGGGCCAAGCCAACTGGGCGGGCGTTCGCCTGGTCAAGGACGCTGTGTCCATCCCCGTGATCGTCAACGGAGACGTGGTCGACTTGGCCTCTGCAAAGACGGCGCTAGAGGTGTCCGGGGCAGACGGGGTGATGATCGGGCGAGGGGCCTATGGGCGGCCATGGATTGCGTCAGCCCTATCAGCGGGCCTTCGCGGCGAAGCCTTTGACGAGCCGGACTTGGATGGCCGCCTGTCGATTGCCCTAGATCACTTCGATGCCGCCTTGGCCTTTCATGGCGATCATCACGGGGTTCGCATCTTTCGCAAGCATCTGGGCTGGTACATTGAGGCCGCGCCCTCGCCAACCGATCCTGCGATCCGCCGCCAAGCCAAGGCGACGCTCTGCCGCCTTGAAGATCCCAAAGCGATCATCGAAGGGCTCACCACCCTTTGGACGTCCGACAACGAAAGTCTTGCCGCATGACCTATAGCAGCGGTGGCAACCGCCTTGGTAAACCGGGCAAGATGCCAGAGGCCAAACAGAGCCTTCGCGCCACCGCCTTTGATCTCAGCCCCGAGCCTGCGCTGGTGATTGGCGAGGAAGGCGGGATTATTGCGGTCAATGAGGCTGCAGAGACCCTTTTTGGCCACGGATTGAGCCTGCTCGCACGTGGCCGGTTCCGAGACGCCTTGCCGACGGGATCGACGCTAGTTTCGCTGATCGACCGAGCCATTGCCGAAGACGCCCGGGTCCGTGAGCGCGGGCTTGAGATCAGCCTTTTTGGCCAACCGACCTTTGAGGCCGATGGTGCCGCCGCGCCGATGGGGGATGGCTCCATCCTTCTGACCCTGCATCCAAGGCTGACGCCGCTGGGGTCAGAACGGCTTGGGGATTCGGCTGGACTGCGATCGGTTGTCGGTCTTGGCCGGATGCTGGCCCATGAGATCAAGAACCCGCTGGCCGGTATTCGCGGTGCCGCCCAACTGTTGAAATCCAGTGCGCGGGCTGAGGATGCCCCCTTGGCCCAGCTGATTGTCGATGAGACAGACCGCATTCGCCGACTGGTCGACAAGATGGAGGCCTTTTCGGACAATGCTCCGCCGGTGCGTGAGCCGGTCAATATTCACCTCGTCCTCGACCGGGTCAGGGCCTTGGTCGTCAATGGGGTGGCTGACGGTCTGACCTTGAAAGAGACCTACGACCCGTCTTTGCCGCCAACCTATGGCGACGAGGATCAGCTCATCCAAATTTTCTTGAACCTCGTGAAGAACGCGGCCGAAGCGGCCCACTCGCGCGGTGATGGGCGCGGCGAGGTCCTCATTTCGACGGGCTATCGCCACGGCGTTCGGGTTCGCACGGCCAGTGGTCAGACCCCTCGGGGTGCGCCGCTCGAGATCAAGATTACCGACAATGGCCCGGGCGTCGCGCCGCACCTGCGTGACCATCTGTTCGAGCCCTTTGTGACCAGCAAGACCTTTGGGGCCGGGCTAGGGCTGGCCTTGGTGTCCAAGCTGGTAGTGGCCCACGGCGGCATGATCGATTTTGAGTCCGAGCCTGGCCGCACCACCTTCCGTGTTCTTCTGCCTATCGAACCGTGACCCTACGCGCCTCCCCAGCGCTAACGCTCTATTTTGAATAAGGTTCCATCATGTCCGCACACCACAAGATTTTGATCGCCGATGATGATGCGTCCATCCGGTTGGTGCTCAGCCAAGCCTTTACCCGGCTCGGCTATCAGGTGCGGGCCACCGGTAATGCTACGACCCTGTTGAAGTGGGTCTCGGACGGGGAGGGCGATCTGGTGATCACCGACGTGGTCATGCCCGACGAGAACGTCTTCGATGTCCTGCCACGCATCCGCAAGGATCGGCCCAAGTTGCCGGTCATTGTCATGAGTGCGCAGAACACCTTGGTCACGGCTGTGAATGCCGCCGAGGTTGGGGCCTTTGAATATATCCCCAAACCCTTTGACCTCGACGATATGACCGCTGCGGCCAAGCGGGCGCTTTCTCGTCCTGCCGATGGTGAAGCGGCTAAGGCTCAAGCGCGCGCTGTGCGTGACGAGCGCCTGCCGCTGATCGGGCGTTCCGCGCCAATGCAAGAGGTCTATCGGACCATCGCGCGCCTGGTCGGTGCAGACCTAACCACCTTGATCCTGGGCGAGTCCGGAACCGGCAAGGAACTGGTCGCCCGCGCCCTGCACGATCTGGGACGTCGCCGCGATGGCAAGTTCGTGGTCATCAACCTCGCCGCCACGCCCCGTGAGCGGGTCGAGACCGAACTGTTCGGACGCGGTGAGGGCGAGAGCGGCAAGCTGGTTGAGGCTGACGGCGGCACCCTGTTCCTCGACGAGATTGGCGACATGCCGCTCGATGCCCAGACTAGGTTGCTGCGGGTCATTGATGGCTCGGAGTCGGCACTGAACCCAAAGACCAACCGCCGCCCCAATGTTCGGATCATTGCGGCCACCAATCGCGATCTGCGGGGTTTGATCCAGCAGGGACTGTTCCGCGAGGACCTCTTTTTCCGGCTCAATGTCGCGCCGGTTCGGCTACCGCCTCTGCGGGATCGCACCGAGGATATTCCAGACCTCGCCCGCTCGTTCCTGCTACGCGCCAATCGCGAAGGCCTGCCGTCCAAGACGATCGATCAAAACGCGCTTGAGCGACTGAAGATCCACAGCTGGCCCGGCAATGTTCGTGAGCTTGAAAACCTGATCCGCCGCATCTGCGCCCTCTATGGCGAAGACCTGATCACCGCCCGGATCATCGAGCGCGAATTGCAGGACCATAGTCCGGCCCAGGTGACAGAAGAGGGGCCAATCACCCTGTCCGGCTTGATTGAGCGCTATCTCAGCCGTCATTTTGCCGATCAACCGGACGGCATCCCCGCTGTCGGTCTCTATGACCGCATCCTGATGGAGATGGAGGCCCCGCTGATCAAGCTGACCCTCAACGCCACGCGCGGCAATCAGGTGCGAGCGGCAGAGATTCTCGGTCTGAACCGCAATACTCTGCGCAAAAAGATCCAAGATCTCGGGGTCAATATGGCCAAGCCCAAGCGCTAAACAGGATTGTCACAGTTCATGAGTGCCAAAGGCCTATAAATCTGAGACTGATGGTCACTATTGACGCCCATCGGCAACATGGGTGTTGAAAATAGGGCACAGTTGCTCTTACTCTCACATCATGAGTGATGACGCCCTTCGTCAAAGGCTGTTTGATCCCACCGTGCTGATGAGCCGGTTGAGGGTGCGCGTTGGCGAGATCATGCGCATTCGCTACGGCCTCGGCCTTGGCTACGCTCTAGCCTGCATCTTGACTGTCGTTGCGGTGTCGTTGGCCTCATCTGCGCCCGGTGAAGGGCCTATCGGTCCTGCGAGCCGGGCGGTCCTCGCCCTCCTCATTGTTAATCTGCTGCTGATCCTCGCATTGGTGAGTGCGGTGGGATGGCGCGTTGTGCGCTTGGCGACACAGTCCAAGGATGCGGGCTCTAGGCTCCACCTTCGCTTCGTGACCCTGTTCGCCGCCGCCGCCGTCGCCCCCGCCGT